>NZ_JBVISA010000033.1:0-96735 GCF_055575755.1 Kitasatospora sp. NPDC034035
CGGCCGGGGCGGTGAGAGCGGGAGCGGTGCCGGGCAGCATGCCGTCGCTGGTGCGGGCGAGCAGGCCTGCCGACCACAGGGCCTGGCGGCGGGTCACGCCGAGGCCGGCGAACGCTCCGGCGGTGGCGAGGGCTTCGAGGAGGGGTGCGGGTAGGTCGGTGCGGCGCGCGAAGTCCTCCAGATCGGCGTAGGGGCGGTGGGCGGCGATCGCGTCGGCCTGCTCGGTGCCGAGGCCCCGGACGGCGGCAAGGCCGAGGCGGATCGCCGGCCCGCTTGCCGCGTCGCCGGTGCCGGCGGGGTCGGGCTCGAGGGTGGGCTGGGCGTCACTCGCGTTGACGTCGGCGGGCAGGACGGTGACGCCGTGGCGTCTGGCGTCGGCGACCAGGGTCAGCGGTGAGTAGAAGCCCATCGGCTGGTTGGCCAGCAGGGCGCAAGTGAAGGCGGCCGGGTAGTGGTGCTTGAGCCAGGCACTCGCGTACACCAGCAGGGCGAAGGAAGCGGCGTGGCTCTCGGGGAAGCCGTAGCCGGAGAACGCCTCGATCTTGCCGTAGACATCCTCGGCGACCTCGCGGGGGATACCGCGCTCGGCCATCCCCGCGAGCAGGCGCTCGCGCAGCTCGGCGACCCGCTCGTGGGAGCGTTTGGAGCCCATCGCCTGACGCAGCTTGTCAGCCTCGGCGGGAGTGAACCCGGCCCAGTCGATGGCCAGTTGCATCATCTGTTCCTGGAACAGCGGCACTCCGAGAGTCTTCTTCAGCGCTCGCTCCATCAGGGGGTGCGGGATGGTGGCCTTCTCGCGGCCGTTGCGGCGGCGGATGTATGGGTGGACGGATCCGCCCTGGATGGGTCCGGGGCGGATGAGGGCGACCTGGACGACGAGGTCGTAGAAGCGGCGCGGGCGCATCCGTGGGAGTGCGGTGGCCTGGGCGCGGGACTCGACCTTCTGTGTACGTTGCGCGTGTTGTCACAGGTCGTGTTGCGCATGGAGTGAGCCGAGTTGGGTGAATGGCGTCTGTTCTGGGCAGGTGTTGGGGGCGTGCCAGATGGGGCTGGTACGGGGGTTCTGGAGCGGTGGAGGGACCTGGAGGATCGTGAGCGGGCGCTGAGGATTCGCACCGGTCAGCCGATCCTGATCGATCCCTCGGGTCGTTCCGACGGCCGGCTGAGCGCGGTGTTCCGGCACCACGACTTCGCCCGTAAGGCGGACGGAACGAAGGAGACGTACGCACCGACCTATCGGTTGTTCTTCTCGTTTCTGTGGCAGCGCGGGCTGGGCTGGGACCGGGTGAAGGCGTCCGATCTGGAGGACTGGGAGGACTGGCGGCTGCGCGGGGAGAGTAACGAGGGGCGGATCGGTGGAGCGACCTGGGCGCGTGAGCTGGCTGCGCTTCGGCTGTTCTACGACATCGCGGTGAAGCTGAAGTTCCTGACCGCGTCGCCGGTGCTGACGCGGTCGGTCAACACGCCTGACGGCGTGGTGGAGGTTGCGGAGCTCGCGCCGGACGACGTTCGCAGTTCGAACGTGAAGTGGCTGTCGCCGCGGGGGTTCCGGCTGTGGCGGGATGTCGGCCTGGGCGGGATGCGTCCGGGCGGTCTGGAGGACGAGAGCTGGCCCGGCCGCAATGACGGACGGGACACGGCGTTCGCGGACTACGTCTACTCCAGCGGCTTGCGGCGGCGGGAAGCGGGAACGTTGCTGTTGCCGGAGCTGCCGGCGGTGACGGGCCGTGCCTACTACCCGGGCTGGGTGGGCAAGGCGGTGGCCAAGCGGGCCGGGCGCTTCTACTACGTCAGCCACGGTGCGGTGCGGGGCGCGGATCTCTACCGGTTGTCTGCGCGGGAGGCGGCGGTGGGCCGGGCCCGCAGCCGGGGGCTCTACGAGGCGCTGGCGGGGCGGCTGTTGCTGCTGCGGGAGATGCGTCGGGACCGCACCGCGATCTGGAGCGGTCCGGATGGGCGGACGTTCTCCGCTCATGTGGACCTGCTGACGGCCCGCCAGCGGATGCTGATGTTCGTCGAGGGCGAGGACGGTTTGGAGCCGGCGATGCTGTGGCTGACGGAGTCGGGGATGCCGATGGCCTACAAGAGCTGGACGAAGGTGTTCGAGCGGGGCTCTGAGCGGTGCGCGAGGGCGGGGCTGAGGGTCTTCGCGACCCCGCACATGCTGCGGCACTCGATGGCGCTTCGGATGCTGTTGTCGCTGATGAGGGCCCTGGATCGGCGTCTGGGACTGACTCCTGCGGAGCGCGAGCGCTACGAGCAGGTCTATGGCACGGTCTGGGCGATGGTGAAGGATCTCTTGGGGCATCGGTCGGTGTTGACGACGAAGGAGATCTACCTGGAGCCGGTGCGGGGCCTGCAGATCGAGACGCTCCTGAATGACACGGACGATCCGGGCAACACGGAGCTGTTCGCGGAGCTTTCCCGGCGCACGGGCCTCGTGCTGGACGCGGCATGAGTGGGCGGGGGAACAAGGCGTCCATGCCGCCGCCGTTCTACCGGCGTCGGCCGACGCTGGACGAGACGGGCCTGGTCGTGAGCCCGGTCGCCCAGGGCGGCGAGGAGCTGGGCATCTGGGACTTCTCCGCTTTGCCCGGCCCGGAGAGTTTGTGCAGGGAGCTGGCGGCGGTGTTCGACGCCCGGGCCCGCGGCCATTGGAACACCTTCAAGAGCTGCGACACCTATGCCAAGACGGTGCGGCGGTTCGTGAAGGAGATGGCGAAGTGGGACTGTCCGCCGGCGGCGGTCGCCGAGCTCACTCTGGAGGCCTGGGAGGCCTGGGCCAGCAGTGAGCATCCGACCGCGGTCCGGCAGATGGAGCAGTTGCTGCGGGAACACCCGGATCTGGCCACTGGGGTCGCGGCGGCGATGTCGAAGCGGCGCACGACGACCCGGTGGGTGACGAAGGAGGGGTTCACGAGTGCGGAGATGAAGCAGATCAGGGACGCGGCGGCTGGCACGGTCCGCCGGGCCCGGCTGCGGATCCGTGAGAACACGTCCGTACTGGAGCGGTGGCGGGCTGGGCAGATCCTGCCCGGCGATGGGGACTGGGCGTTCGGCGAACTGCTCGATCACCTGGCCCGCACCGCCGATCTTCCCCGTTGCCCTACCCGTCGGCGGTCGAGCGGCAAGCCACTGGCGTCGGCGCTGGAGGTGTTCCACGAGCGCACGGGCGGCGGCTACGCGGCCGCGGTGGCGACGCTGTTCCCGACGGTGTCGGAGAAAGCGGCGGCTGCGGTGCTGCTGACCTGCCATGAGGGCTGGAACCTGTCGGTCCTGGAGCGGTTGACGGTCCCCACGCAGTGGCCCAACGGCGACGGCGGGGAGGAGGAGCCCGTCATCCACCGGGTCGACACCGACAAGCCCCGCCGCGGCCGACGGCGCCATGCCAGCAACAACCTGGTCAACCTCGGCGAGGGGACACCCGGCTGGGCAATGCAGGCGGTCATCGACATGACCGGCCAGGCCCGCGCCACGCTCGCTCACCTGGGCCGGCCCACGGACCTGCTGCTGTGGTCCCGCAACGGCCGCAGCACGTCCCTGTTCAGCAACATGTCGGATTCCGACATGTTCAGCGCAATCGGAATCTGGGCCGAGCAGGCACGAACGACCGGCGCTCAGCTTCCCACCGGGGTGACGTCGCGTCGGCTGCGGCACACCGCCCAGGTCCTGTTCGGCGGGCCGCGCAACAACACGGCCGCCATTCAGGAGAACGAGTACGAGCGACGGGACGCCGCCGTCATCGAGTCCTCGCGGGACGTGGTGGCGGCCGCGCTGGAGGAGGCGGTGAAGCACGCACGCGAGAACGTGCTGATGCGCGTCGCCACGGACACCGACGGGGACGAGGCCGCAGAGGCGGTGATGGTCGCCGCAAGCACGGGCGTGTCGCTGGAGGTCGCCGGACAGGTGGTCCGCGGCGAGCTCGACACCGCGGTCGCGGCCTGCGAGGACATTGGCAACCGGCCGATCGCACCGACCGGCCCCTGCACAGTGTCGTTCATGCTGTGTTTCGCCTGCCCGAACGCGCTGGCCACCCGCCGACACCTGCCCAGGATCGTCTATCTGTTCCAGACGCTGGAGGCCCGCCGCTCGGTGGTGGCGCCAAAGGTCTGGGCGGAGGACTGGGCCGGGCATCACACCCGGATCGGCCACCTGCTGGGCCAGCACACGGACCCTGCGGACTGGCCGGTCCTGGCCGCAGCCGTCACCGCCCGGGAGAAGGACCTGATCGACAGTGTGCTGGAACGGAGACTGCAGCCATGACCACCACCGATACGGCCGGAGCCTTGCCGCTCGTCCTGGTCGACCCCGCGCCCGACACTCTTGTGTTCCCCTTGCACCGGGTCCGCTCCGGAACCCGGTCCGAGGACCTGTCGCGTTTTGGGGACGAGGGCTGGAACCTTTCGCTGGTCCACGAGTCCGCCGCCGCCCGCAACAACGCCTTCAGGTGGTCGAACTTCCCCGACCTGCTGCGGGCATCGTTCAAGCGGATCGCCTGGGCGGTGGTCAACATCCCCACCCCGGACATCCTGCACCAGCGGCTGCACTCCAGGGCCCGGCCCCAGCTCGCCTACGGATCCCTGGTCCAGACGTTCACCGTGTTCCGGCACTTCGCCCGCTGGCTGGAGAAGCGCCAGATCACCCGGATCAGCGATGTCACCCAGGAGACGATGGCCGACTACGCTGCCGACCTCGGGGCCAAGGGCCACACCGACCCGCAGGACGAGCGCAGGCTGTTCGCCCTGACCCGGATCTGGGCCTACGCGCCGTTCCTGCTGCCCGGCGACCGGCTGGTCATGCCGCCCTGGGAGGACCCGGGCAGCGCGATCACCGACTTCCTGGACGACTTCCAGTCGCCGCGAGGGGAGAACCGCACTGAGGTCATCCACCCGGCGACGATGTCCCCGCTGTTGGTTTGGTCCCTGCGGCTGGTCCTGGACCTGGCTCCCGACATCTTGGCCGCCCACCGCGAATACCAACGACTGGACACCCGCGTCCGGCCCCCGGGCACGACGGTGAACGGCCAACAGGGGCTCGTGGTCGACCACCTCAGGAAGCTGCAAGCGGAAGGAGGACGGGTTCCCACCTATATCGGCGAGATCGGGCAGCACGTCGCGCGTCGCCGTCGCAGCCTGGACCGCCCGCCGATCGCGGTCACCTACCTCGCCGGTCTGCTGAACGTGACGATCAACCAGGTCACCCGGGCCGTGAACGAACTCGGCCCGGAACTGGACGGCTACGAGTTCGGTGCTGGCGCCCCGCTCGACGTCACCCCCGTCGGCACGATCGACGGCCGGCCTTGGAGGGAGACCATCGACTTCTCCGAGGCCGCGAACCTGGCCCTGCAGCTGTCTACGGCAAGTCTGCTGGCGATCGGCTATCTCTCCGGCATGCGCCCGGAGGAGGTCCTCCACCTGGAGCGCGGCTGCTGCGAACCCGAGGAGAAAGACGACGGCACCGTCCGCTACAAGATCACCGGACGGCACTTCAAGGGCGTTACCGACGAGGTCGGCAACACCGTCCCGGGCGGGGAGATCCGCCTCGAACCCTGGACCGTCATCGAGTTGGTCAGCCGGGCGGTCACCGTCCTCGAACAGCTCCACGACCACCATCTGCTCTTCCCTCGCACGCCCCGCTCCGGGGACGCCTCCCCGGGCGAGGGCATCCACCCGCAGATCGCCCGTAAGCGGATCACCGGGTTCATCGCCTGGGCCAACCGGGAAGCCCAGCGGCAGAACCGTCCCCACGAAGCCATCCCCGCCGACCCGCACGGGCCGGTGACACTTCGACGGCTGCGGCGTACGGTCGCCTGGTTCATCTACCGACGCCCGGGCGGGCGGATCGCGCTCGGACTGCAATACGGGCATGTTGGCACATCGATGGCTGAGGGCTACGGCGGCCGCACCACGGTGGACATGACCGATGTCCTCGATCTCGAGGAAACTCTCGCCATGGCCGACGCCCTCGCCGAGGCCGGCGACCGCCTGGACGCCAGCGAGGCCGTCAGCGGCCCCGCGGCCGACCGCTACATCGCGGCGGCCCGCGAGTTCGCCGCCCGCTTCCCTGGCGCCTTCGCCACCAAGAGCCAGATGAAGGCCCTGCGCAACAACTCCCGCCTGCGGATCTTCGACGACTCCGAGGCGCTACTGACCTGCAACTTCGACCCGTTCAAAGCCCTCTGCAGCATTGATGCCCCCGACGGGCGGCGAGCTCCCGACCGGAGCCGCTGCAAGGCGGCCTGCGCGAACATCTCCCGCACCGACAGCCACATGCGCCGGGCCCAGGCCCAGATCGACGCCATCGACGACGAACTCGCCGACCCGCTCCTGCCGCAGCCACTGCGGCACCGCCAGCAGCAGTGCAAAGAAGCCCGCCTCGAACTCATCCGCCGGCACGAGCAGACCGCCCACCCTGCAGGGAGCCCCGCATGACCAGCACCTCGGCCATCACCGCGGAGACCGACGCCCCGAGCGCCTCGCCCTCGCTGACAGCGGGGATCGCGGAAACGGTCGGAGCTGTCCTTGCCCAGGCCGCCGCCGCGTCCGGCAATACCATCTCGGCTGACGGTGCTGCCGAGGTCCAGGCCATCACCGACGCGATGATCCGCCTCCTCATCGGCACCCCGATGCGCTCCGACGGTCAGCTCACCGTCAAGTCCCTCGCTGACGAAGCCGGCCTGAAACGCAACAAGCTCACACACAAACACACCGGGCTCAAGGACCTCTTCTATGCACTGGTCCGGACCCAGGACGCCCGCCCCAGGATCGCCGACTCACTCAAACAACAGAACGACGAGCTCAAACGCCGAAACGCCAGGCTCCGAGCCGAACGAGACCAGCTCGCCCGAGACATCGAGCAGTTCGCCCGCGTGGTTCACGTACTGGAAGTCGAGAACCACCAACTGCGACAAGCGTCCAAGGCCGACAGCGTGATCAGGACCTTCCCAGGCCCTCGCCACTGACTCCGCACGGACCAGCTCGACGCCGCTCCTGCAAGCAGCCCCCGTCGTCCAGCGCCGGCCAACCGAGTTTCCGAAGCCGTTGCTGCCGTACCGGCAGCAACGGCTCGATCCGGTTCCACACGTCAGCCGACACCATCCCCACAGGTACCCCCAGCTTCATGTCACGGCCCAGCTCGACGGCAACGGTGAGGTGACATTATCGGCGAACCGCCGGTAATACACCGAGCGCCAGCCGCTGACGAATCGGGGGCGATGCCCGGCGGAGGTGATCCTGCAATCACTCCTTAAGTTGGCTAAACAAGTCCTTCAGGCCGCTTAGCGGCCCGCTTGGATCTGCAAATTCAATTTCCTCTGTCTCTTCCCATGATCCATCTGGACGTCTCACCACTTTGCGAACCTGTTTTTTCTTCCCGCCCGTAACGAGGAGATAGAGTCCATAGAGAGCGCACGTCAGAATTATCGTCACCTCTACGACCGGGAGCTTATACTTCGCCTCCCTGATGGCGCCTCGGACCTGCTCCTGAGTGTCTACGTCGTCCCAAAATGCCGCAAGCACTGTCAGGTCTGCTTCCAGAAGGAGGGCGCTATCCGAACCCATGACTTCCAGTGCTTTGCTTGTCGACTCCCCTCCGTTCGCCGAAGTTGCAATCTGTTCCTGCATGGCACTAACAGTAAGGTCGCCAGAGAGCTCCGAAACAAGAAATCGTACGGCGTGTTGGACCGTGGCCGGATCTGCCTGTTCGTCCGTCAGAAACTGCGCCAAGCTCTGCTTCATCTCCAGTCTCCTTCAACTCCACAAAAGTAGCTTCTCCAGTGGGGAACACCGGATTCCTGCAATCTCCGACTTGCCTCCCGAACCGCGTTGGCCATGGGTATCGCTCTCTGGATATGAGCTTCAAGGCACTCCGCGAGTAGGAATGTCGCATCCGATGGAACCACATCCCAAAGTGGAGCCACAATGGTTCGCGTACCTCTCAATCTCAGCGCGCCATAAAATCCGAGGCGCTCGCCTAGCCCTGCCATGTGCGTCGTCCCTGATGAGCAGGCCGCGGATAGAACGAGCCGAGGCGCGCGGCGAAGTTGCGCGGCGTTCCGCCATGACCATCGATGCTGTCGGCCGCGGGCCGCCTTGGCAGCAACCGCGTGCGTTGTTGGCAGTCGACCATCATGAGCAAGCATTAGGGCGACGTCCTGCTCTTCAGGATCTACGTAGGCATGACAGAGAAAGATCCCAATATCAACCGACTCCAGCAAATCATTAACCCGTTCGCGTTCTGCGTCCACGCCTTGACAAACTCTAACTTCCAGCTCCGCCTGCTCACCTATTTTGCGAATTCTGGCGACTGCATCCTCGAACGCACTTATCACAGCAGCCCCCTCCCCTGCGCTCGGCACCACTACCACACCAATAGACTTTTCGCCATCCTGCGCTAAATCACCGAGAGACAGCAGGGACGACCAGCTTGGGATGTACGAGGTGGTCCAGAGTCCACTTTCACAAATGTGCCACGGAAGTCCGGCATGCCTTGCATGATCAATGATGACCACATGATCATTATCGGAAACTCGGATATCGCAGATAAACTTAGTCAGCCATGACTGGGCTGCCTGCCATGCTGGGTAATCCAGCGGATCCCCCGCACGACTAAGGCGCCACCCGTTGAGGCGAGTCTGAAGATGCTCCGGGATCCGAGCCAGGTTGACCCCGGCGGGTAGTGGTGGCACCCAGTCTGATCGAACCTCACCGTCGGCCGTGATTGTAGTCCGGAATCCAAGATAGTGGCCGGAATTTCCCACATCTAGCCACTCAATTACATGCAAGGCTCCCGAGGAGGGTGCGATGGGTCGAAGTGCGTCAACGTCGAGTCCCATTGGGAGCGCCGCCAGGTTTTGGAAACCGCCAGTTGCCTGGGCGACCATCAAAGCGCGACCGGTGGCGTCGCGTTGAAGCTCAGAAACCATACGGACCATTGGGTGACGCGGCTGCTTGAAGACAAGGTGAGCAGCCAAATCGCGCAATACTTTGCCGAGGTGATCAGTTGCGTCAATCGCCGCGCTCGCATTAGAAACCCTTCCGAGAGCAACAGACATTGCCCCAGGAATGAAGAGGAGCATTCCATATGCTTCTATCTCTTCGCCGCGGCGCACCGCGAGGCGAGCCGCTTCAGCCAAGGCCACAGCGTCAGCTATGCCGATCATGTGTCGAACTGCTATTTCGTACCGCCACATTTTTTCGGACTCATCGAAAAGTTCAAGAGATTCCGCAATCAAAGCTAGGCTTCTATAGCCTGCTGCTACATAGCGCCTATCACCGCGAGCAAGAGCCCGATCTGTAGCGACAACAAGGGCGTTGACCACATTGTCAACAACCTGCCTATATGCGCCCCGGTCAGTTTGCAAGACCGAAGCCCACGCACTGGCAGTCAATAGCAGAGCTTCTTCTTCCTCTGGTACCCCCAAGGCCTCCAACTCGTGGATAGCCTCTTGAGCGTCCTTCCTGTGAGCGAGCACAGCCCGCAAGTAGGTGCTCTGGGCAGCCCAATTGCCGCCAGTAAGCGCGGCGGCCGCTCGGGCAGCGGATAGTGCCGCATCCTCATGCCCCATGACCAGGTGAGCGTGAATCAGGTTTTCGAGGAGTATAAATCGGTCACCGCCGGTAGCTCCGGGAAGTAGCTCCTCAAGAATTGCAACTGCCACATCTGGTTCTCCGGTCGTCATCAGCACGTCCGCACGACTCATCTGGAGAAGCCTACGCAAATCGACATCTATTTCCAAGGACACAAGGGCATCAAGAACTTTGCGCGCCTCCTGGTCATACCCGTAGCCATGCATCGCGATTCCACGGTAGATGCCAATGAAGCAGCGCGTATCTGCAGAAAGATGCACTTCACCTGGAAGAGGCTTAATTCCGACTCGGTCCAAATATTTAATTGGATTTCTCAGCTCTGTGCACATCTGTCCAAATCGAGCGACCAAATCTCCATATGCATTCACATCGCCAGACATGGAAAGCTCCGACCCTCCCAGATCGAAAATCTCCTCCATATCGTCTATGCGGCCATCACGCTTTAGTTGCTGCATAAACTTAAAGTAGGCGAAGGCTCGACCCCTTGGCGATCGAGAGCCGTAGGTGGACTGGATGGCTGCAAAAATTTCTCCTGCCGTCACGTGGGGTCCAATGGAGAACAATTTCCCATATTCAAGCACCTGAGATATGACCTCTGGAAAACCAAGGTTGACGCAGATACTCTCCAGCTCTGCATCGAGTTTTGAATCTCTGTGAAATCTGCTCTCAACCGCTTCGACAAGTCGATTGAAGTCGATAGTCGGACCGACCATTGAATAGGGGAGGAATAATTCGCTATACTCCTCCCCAAAATCGCCATCTCGACGCCCAAGTTCAACTACCAGGTAGCATTCGACCCAGTCCCCTGCGTAAGGATTTTCCAGCTCGGCCGCCGCGCATGCTGCCGCATTTACGGCGTGAAATGTATAGTCCGCCGGCTCCACCGGGTAACTGCGTAGCATTTCTAGGGAACCAGGAAGAATCGCCCCCTTCCGAACGAATTTCTCCAGCGCAGATGCCAGAGATGGATGAGAGTCACGGCCAGCGGTGAGGGCTATTGCTTTCCATAGAACGCCCTGAAATTTTCCAGACCAATCCAGGATGGCTTGAACTTGATCGTCACTTTCGGCCCTGCGGCCAAAATCTGCGAGGAATGTGAATGTTGGAGCATAAAATTCACTCCACCTATCTTCCAGCCACCCAAGGCGCCCCTCGGGGATTCTCCAAAAATCCTCCATCATTTGCAAACCCGGGGAAATGCGATCTGCTGCTGCCGTCCTCAGATCTTCAGCCGTCTCGCAGATGCGTAGGGCGGCAGACTCTTTTCCAAGCCTTCTGGATACTAACCGCTGCAGCGCTTCAATCGTGATTCCATCCGCCGGATAGACGTCTACGGGATCATCTGCGCTGCCTTGACTGTCATACAGGATGGATGTTGGCCTTGACCCGACTATCTGTGCGCCACACGACGGACAGTGGTCGGGCTCGTCGGCGATCCCTAGAAATCCTGGCGCATCAAGATCCCACATGTCGATAGGGACCGAATTCCAGAAAAGAACAAAGGATTCAATATTCTCGCCGCAATAAGGGCATTGAGCGCTTTGAGTCGCTCCTTCATTTTTTCGATCGCTCTCCATTTGCGCACCCCTGCACCTGTAGAGCTTCCTGCTGGCTCCCCTGTCAAGGAGAGACCCATACAACTAGTCTGCGTGAGTCATCTTTGGGGCGCGAGCGTTCCGGAGCTGACTTTGCCGCGGAAGCTGTAGCGGCCGAGTACGCTCGCGTGCCGCAGCGGGGGACAGCCAGACGATGTCCTCGTCCAGCACCGGGTGTTCGCGCTGGTCGGTAGGCAGGGCGCGCATCGGCAACACGCACAGACTTGACACAGAATCGACCTGGAAGACGCCGACGGTGTCGGCGCGGCAGAGCATGTCGTAGACGGCTGGGTCGTCCGAGGGGATGGTGGCGAGGTCGTAGCGGACGCCGTGGTGTTCGGCGATCAGGTCGCAGGCGTCGTGGAGGGCGGAAAGCATGCCGAGGCCGAGCAGGTCGATCTTCACCAGGCCCGCTTCAGCGACGGAGTCCTTGTCCCACTGGAGGACGGAGCGCCCGGGCATGGTGGCCCACTCGGTGGGGCAGGTCTCGGCGATCGGCTCGCGGGTGAGGACCATGCCGCCGGAGTGGATGCCGAGGTGACGGGGCAGTCCGCGCAGCTGGGCGGCGAGGTCGCGTACGTCCGCCGGGACCGGGGCGTCAGGGGGCGGCATCTCGTGCCAGCCGGTCTCGCGGGCGAAGCGGTCGAGGTCGCCGGGGGCGTAACCGAGGGCGCGGGCGGCGTCGCGGATCGCGAGGCGGGGCTGGTAGGTGATGACGTTGGCGACCTGGGCGGCGTGGTCGCGGCCGTAGGTGTCGTAGACGTACTGGATGACCTCTTCGCGGCGGCGGTGCTCGATGTCGAGGTCGATGTCGGGTGGTCCGTCCCGCTCGGGTGACAGGAAGCGTTCGAAGAGCAGGCCGTAGTGGATCGGGTCGACGCTGGTGATGCCGAGGGCGTAGCAGACGGCGGAGTTGGCGGCCGAGCCGCGGCCCTGGCACCAGATGTCGGTGCGGCGGGCGAAGTCGACGATGTCGTGGACGATGAGGAAGTAGCCGTCCATGCCGAGCTGGTCGATGACCTGCAGCTCGTAGGCGATCTGGCGGTGGGCTTTCTCGTTGTCCGGCGCGAAACGCTCGGCGGCGGCGCGCAGGGTGAGGTCGCGCAGCCAGCTGGCCTCGGTGTGGCCGTCGGGGACGGGGAAGCCGGGCAGGGCTGGGGAGAGGTCGCGGAAGTCGAAGGCGCAGGCGCGGCCGAGGTCGACGGTGGCCTGCTGGGCGCCGGGCCAGGGGGTCAGGAGGGCGGCCATCTCCTGCGGGGAGCGCAGGTGCGCGGTGCCGGCGGCGGCAAGGTAGGGCTCGGCGTCGGCCAGGGAGCGGTTCTGGCGCAGCGCGGCAAGGGTTTGGGCGAGGCGTAGTTGGGCGGGGGAGGCGTGGTGGGCGGCGGTGGTGGCGATGAGGGGCAGGCCGAGGCGGGTGGCGAGGGTGGCGAGGGTGTCGTTGCGGTCGTCGTCGCCGGGCATGCGGTGGTCGGTGAGTTCGACGTAGAGGTTGTGGTGGCCGTAGCGGTCGGCGAGGGCGCGCAGTTCGCGTTCGGCGCCGGCTTCGCCTTCGGTGTCCAGGGCGCGGCGTACGGCGCCTTTGCGGCAGCCGGTGAGGACGGCCCAGTGGCCCTGGTGGGCGTGGGCGAGGAGGTCGCGGTCGTAGCGGGGGCGGCGTTTTTGGCCGCCGGCGAGGTGGGCGTCGCCGATGACCTTGGCGAGGCGGCGGTAGCCTTCGGCGCCGCGGGCCAGTACCAGGAGGTGTTCGCCGTCCTGGTCCGCAACACCGGTGGGCGCGAGCGCTGCGTCCAGCGTCAGCTCTGCGCCGAAGACCGTGCTGATGCCGGCGCGGCGGGCCTCGGCGGCGAGGACCGGGGCTGCGTAGAGGCCGTCGTGGTCGGTGACGGCGAGGGTCTCGATGCCGAGGCGGGCGGCCTCGTCGACGAGGGCGGCCGGGTCGCTGGCACCGTCGAGGAAGGAGTAGGTGGTGTGGACGTGGAGTTCTGCCCAGCCCGGTCCGGCCGGCGGCGCGGCGGGCCGCGGCGGAGGGGCGGGCTCGGCCTGCGGGCCCGGGCCGGGAAAAGGAAGGACCGTACGGTCACCGCGGGGCTGCGGGGCGCCGGCCAGGCGGCGGTGCAGCTCGCCCCAGGGGGTGTGGGGGTGGTTGGTGAAGCCCATCGTGCTCGTCCAGGTGGTGGTTCTCGGTCGTGGACAGGGCCGGCGGTGCCCGGTCGGTGAGCGGGTGTCAGGTGTCGTAGTCGCCCTCGACCGTCCAGCGCCCACCCGTGACGGCCAGCAGTAAAGCCCGCCCGTCCTCGACGACGACCTGAATCCGGGCGGTACGCCGTGCCTGCTCGGGATCCCACCAGCGTTCCTGCTCCGGCCACGGCCCGGCCCAGCCCACCACCCGCGCACTGTCGCCAGGCAGCACCAGGCGTGCCGGGGCCGAGCGCACCTCGGCGCGAGCGGTCACTTCGACGTCGCGTCCGTCAGCGTCCAGCAGCCGCACCGCCGACGGCGCCGCCGGCACGTGGGTCGGGGACGGCGCGGGAAGCCGCCCGGGCCAGGGACCGTCCGCACGGCGCTCCCGATGGGCGTCGCCCCACGGGGTGCGCACCACCCGGTCACCCGGTGCCCGGCCGCCGGCCAGGTCGAGGGTCACCGGCGCGCCGTGACCGAGGATCGCCTGCACGCGAGCCACCGCCCGCTCCGCGCGCTCCCGCGCCTCTTGGTCACCGTCCATGAGGGAGAGCTGACGGCCCGGGTCGCGCACCAGACCGTCGGGAACCAGGCGCAGCACCGTCACCCCGCCCGCCCGCTCGTCGAACAGGGCGCACTGCTGCCAGGCCTGCAGCTGCCAGCGCACCCGCTCGGCGACCGCCCCGACCGACAGGACACCCTCGTGGCGCCACGCCCTGCCGGCGGTGGTGCCGTCGGCGCACTCGATCTCCACCTCGACGCGTTCGCATGCCAGGCCTGCTGCAGCGAGGCCTGCGTGCAGGCGCTCCGCGAGGCCACGCGCGTGGAAGACCATCGGCTCGGCGAGCGTCATGGGCTCCTCGAACCGTTCCTCGGCTGTCAGGTCCACCCCCGGCGGCCGGGCAACGACCGGCCTGGCCTCCAGGCCGCGCGCCAGGCGGTGCGAGAGCAGGCCCGCCTGGCCGAAGCGGTCCGCCACGCTCGCGGCCGACAGGGCCCCGAACTGGCCGAGCGTCATCAGTCCGAGCCGGCCCAGCAGGTCGGCCAGCCTCTGGTCCCCCAGCTCGGCCACCGGGTACGGAGCCAGGAAACGGGCACTTTCCCCTTCGGGGACGATGCGCTGCGTGCGAGCGGCCAGCCGTGCGGCGAACAACCCGTCGGCGACGCCGACCCGGCAGGGATGCCCGGCGGCCTCGACCGCGTCCATCACCCGCTCGGCCAGCACGTCCTCGCCACCGTGGAAGCGCGCCGCACCGGCGGCCGCGAGCGCCAGCAGCCCCGGGCGCACCACCTCCAGGTGCGCGGCCAGCGCGCCGACGGCATCCGCGACCGGCTCGAACCGGCGTGCTTCGGCGTCCAGGTCCCGGTCGAAGATGGTCAGATCCGCGACCAGGGACTGGGCGGAGCGCACCTTCTGCCCACCGCGGACCCCGGCAGCGCGGGCCGCGCCGCTCGCGGCCAGGATCCGGCCGTGCTCGGCCACCGCCGCCAGCCGTCCCGGCTCCGGCTCTTCACCGAGTACCGCGACCACGGGCCAGTCCGGAACCCAGCCGACCATCAGCCGCGCCACGTCCTCGCCCATCTCACACCACCACCAGCGGAGCCCGATCCGTGAGCACCGGCCGGTCCGTCCCGCCCACAGTGGCGGCCGGCTGCTCGACGGCGCGGACCACACCCTGCGCGTCCGGAAGCCACAGGCCGACCCGGCGCTCGCGCGCAGCCGCGCCCCGCCCGCCGGCCTCCACCACCAGTTGCCGTGCCCGCAGCCGGCCGCGCCCCTGCCGCAGCCCCTCCCAGTGCCGCGCCACCACCCGCAGCCGCACCCGGGCCCCCGGCCACTGCCCCGCCACCACCACCGCGCACCCGCTGCGCCGGGCCACCGTGACCAGGCGCTCGGCGACCGGACCGGGCGGCGGGGCGCCGTTCAGAAGGAGGATCCCGAATCCGTCGGCGAGTGCCATCGCGACCTCGGCCCGCCGTTCGCGTGGGGCGTCGACCACCACCAGGCGGCCGATGTCGACGCCGAGCTCCGCTGCCGCGAGCGCCCCGATCCCGTCGAAGCCGAGCGCCGCGCAGTACAGGCCGGACGTCGTCGCGGCGGCGGCGAGCGCGAGCACCAGCGCGGTCGCGCCGCCGGTCACCGACACGACGGCGCCCGGGCGCAGCCCCCGCTCCGGAAGGAGGTCCTCCAGGGCGGGCAGCACCGGGACCAGCGGCCCGGGACGGGAGAGCTGGAGCCGGGGGGCCAGAGCTGCGAGGGTTGCGTGCACACCCCCAGCATCGAACATGCGTACGAAAATGAGCAAGCGGAATCGCATCTCTCATTAAATCGGTCACCCGTTCGATCGAAGGTCGTTACTGCAGGTCACAGCCCCACCGGTGCGGTACTGTCCCGGCATGCCGCACCCCGGCGGCAGGGGCACTGTCCCGTGCCACTGGACCTTGACCGATTGCCACTGAAGTTTGACCGCTGCCCAGTTCGTGCCAGCGAAACGTTGACGGCCTCGCCAGTTCCCCGGTTCGTGCGGCCAGGACTTGGGACGGGCGGGGCTTCCTAGGGCAGTGTCTGAGGACGCCACTCCTCACGGTAGTCGGGGGCATCGTGGTAGATCTGGGCAAGGAGTCTGACCGCCGCTCCAAGACCGGCGGCCCAGCCGGCGTCAAAGTCTTTGCTGGTGGCGGCCATAGCTGGCATGTCGAGGTGTGCGACCGGTGCGTAGAGATCTGTGACCGCGCGAACCATGTCGATCATTGGGATCGTGCTGTCGAGGTGCACGTCCGTGTCGGGGGGAGCAAGCGACGTGATCATCACGACGTTGTGCTCGTCCGCGTCGAGTTTCGCTCGCACGAACTGGATGAGGCCATCGTTCATGGCGATCATCCTGACCGACGGCCGCGCGGTTCGTGAAGCCCTGTGTCTGTCGCCGCACGCCCGGTGGATGGCTGTTGAGCAGGGCGGTCAAGAGACCTTGGCGAGGCGGCGGTAGCAAGGAGTACCTCACCGCAGTGCGCTCCGAAAACGGCCTCCTCGAGCTGCACACCATGCATTTCGCCGACGAGGTCCGCGATCCCCGCCACGAGGTCGGCGACCTGCCGGAGAAGATCAAGCTGTCCGCGCAGGAGATCAAGACCGCCGAGCAGCTGATCGGCATGCTCGCCATCGACTGGCAGCCCGACCAGTGGCACGACACCTACGAGGAACAGGTCAAGAAGCTCGTCGAGGACAAGCTCGCCGGCCGAGAGATCGCCGTCTCCACTGGCCCCGCACCGGAGGCCACCAACGTCGTCGACCTCATGGACATGCTGCGCCGCAGCCTCGAGACCGCCCGCAAGGGCGAGACGACCGAGGGCCCGAAGAAATCCACCCGCCGGACCCAGGCCGCCCGTGCCAGCGGATCCCCCAAGCAGACCGGCGGCAAGAAGAACACCTCCACCAAGACCGCCGCCGCGAAGACCACGGCCAAGCGCACCAGCGCCACCGGCAAGCAGCAACTGTCCCAACTCACCAAGGCCGAGCTCTACCAGCGCGCCACCGACCTCGACATCGCCCACCGCTCAACGATGAGCCGCGACGAACTCCAGAAAGCCGTGGAGAAGGCCGTGGAGAAGGCCACTCCGGGCAAGCGGCTGCGCTCCGCATCCTGATCGCATCCCGTACCGCAGGTCAACCGATCCGCCTCCGCGGACAGCAGCCCGCACGCGGCCGGGCTGAACAGGCCCGGCCGCCCGGAGCCTTCACCGCGCGGCGCCCGGCCCGTGGGGGTGTACGTGCCGGGCGGCGTGGAGCAGGCGCAGCCGCGCGCCCAGGCCCGGTGCCTGTGGCGATCGGGGAGTCTGCGACAGGCAGTCTTCAACTTGCCCTAGGGTTAAGGGAGTTCCCGGTGGCGAGCCTGCTGCCGGGACTTCGTGCTTTCCGGACGGGTGTGGATCTTGCGATACGTGCGGTTGCTGCGGCGGGGCCCGGTTGTTCTCCTGTGGAGCGCGCAGACGGCATCGGTGTTCGGTGACCGGCTGTACGCGCTGGCGGTGATGTGGCTCGCGTGGCAGAGATCCGGCGGCGCGGCGATGGGTCTGGTGGCGATCGCGGAGTCGGTGCCGTACATCGTGCTCGGGACGGTCGGTCGGCGGGTGATGGAGCGGTTCACGACGCTGCGCGCGCTCGCGGTGGTGGACGTGGTCCGGATGGTGCTGGTCGCCGGGCTGCCGTGGACGTGGGAGGCGTTCGGGACGCCGGGGCTGCTGGTGTCGGCCGGCCTGCTGGGGGTCGGTGGGGCTTTGTTCGATCCGAACCTCGGCGCGCTGGTGCCGGACCTGGTGCGGCCGGGGGAGGTGCAGGCCGTGAACGGGCTGATGGACCTGACCGCTCGGATCGCGCGGGTCGCCGGCCCCGCCTCGGCCGGGGTGCTGCTCGCGGTGATGCCGATGGCCGGGCTGTTCTGGTTGGACGCGGGCACGTTCGCGCTGTCTGCTGTCGCACTGGCCGCCCTGGGGGCCGGGACCGCATGCCGCCGGGAGGCCGTCCCGGCCGGTGCCACGGCTGCCCCGAGTCTGGTGCCGCGGGCCCGGGCCCTGGTGCGCACGCACCCGGAGACCGGGGTGGTGCTGGCCGTCCACGGGATCGCGATCTTCGCGGGTGCGGTGTCGATCGTGATGCCGGCGCTGGTGGCGGTGCGGCTCGGCGGTGGGGTCGGCACCTACGGTGTGATGCTGGCCGCCACGGGGGCCGGGTCGATCGTCGGGAACGCGGTGGCCGGGAACGTCCGGCTGCCGCGGTCCCTGCCGGCGTTCTACTGCGTCGCGTGGGCCGTCTCCGGGGTGCTGATGGCGGTGACCGGGTCGGTCAGCACGGTCGCCGAGCTGGTGGCGGTGTCGGCCGCCTACGGGGCCGTGTCGCCGTTCCTGGCGGTGGCGCTGTCCACGCACCTGGCGCAGTTCCCTCCGGCCGCCCGGCGCCGGCTGCTGACGGTCGACCAGACGGTCATCCGGACGATGGGCACCCTCGCAATGGCCGGGATTCCCGCGCTGGCCGCGGCCCATCCGAGGGCCGGGTTCACCGCGGGCGGCCTCGCTACCGCCGCGGTGGGCATCGTTGGGTGCGTGGTCGTGGTGTGGTGGGCGAAGGCCCGCACGCCGCTGCCGGGCGCGGAGCCGGTGCTGGAGAGCGTGGTCGGCTGAGGACGCGAGCGGGGCCGGTCTCCCTCTGGGAGGCCGGCCCTTCGCGCTGTCGGTCTCAGATCACGCGATCAGGGACCAGTGGGTGACGGTGATGTCCTCCAGCGGGATGCCCAGCTGCTGGTAGATCCGCTGGTGCATCGCGCCGAACCAGGCGTCGCGCCGGTCGGCGAAGAACGCCGGGTCGTACCAGGCGACGCCGAGCAGGACGGTGCCGCCGCCGTTCGGGTTGTCGATCTCGGGCTCCCAGTAGGTGCACTGCCAGTCCCAGAGCATCAGCTCCTCCGGGCGGCTGCGCAGGCGCTCGTCGGAGGCGCGCAGGGCCTCGATGCACCGCTCGGCGGTGGCGGCGTCGGGGCAGTAGTAGGTGCAGTCGGACTTGCCGATCGGGGTCTTGTCGGCGCGGCGGGCCGCGTCGGCGTCCTCCCCGGTCAGGACGCGCACGCGGTTCACCGCGGTCGCCTGGTCGAGCGTGTCGAGGATGGTCACAGTGGTGCTCTCCTCTCCCTTGTCCTGCCGGACTTCCAGCCCGTGCCGCTGATCGGCACGACGCTGAGGCTCTGGGGGTCGCGCCGCAGGATGCCGCCCGGCGCGGTGTAGCGGACGTTCAGCCCGATGCGGGCGCCGCTACTGGTGTTGGTGCCGGAGCGGTGCACGAGGCGGCTGTCTATGAGGACGGCGCAGCCGGCGCGCAGCGGCACGGGGATGGTGGTGTCGGGGGTGAAGTCGTGGGCCTGGTCGGCCCGGCCGCGCCTGGTGCCGTTCGGGGGTTCCTTCTCCACCGGTAGGTAGCCGAGCCGTTGGGAGCCCGGGGCGGCGTGCAGGCACCCGTTGGCCGCGGGTGGCGTCGGTGATGGCCAGCCACGCGGACACTGACCGCTCGGGGTGGAGCTCCAGGCGGGCGTCGATGCCGTCCTGGTGCCAGGGGATCTCGAAGGTGCGGCCCGGCCACTTCATGACGAGGAAGGTGTTCTCCACTGCGACGTCCGGTCCGAGGACGGCCTGGACGGCGGCGAGCAGGTTCGGGGTGCGGACGGCGAACTCGGCCCAGTCCTCGGTGAGGTGCGCGTTCCTGAGGATCTCCTGGCCGCTCGCGCGGTGCTCGGCGGCCAGGAGAGCGCCGCGGCCGCGCGCCGCACCGGGTGTCGACCACGCGATGGGCGAGCTCATGCCGCGTTGGCCGAGGATGCCGTCGAATTCAGTGAGCGCGGTCATGGTCGCCTCCGTGGACGGGGCACGGGCAGATCGGCCAGGTGGCTGACGGGTGGTGGGCGTCGGGACTCACGTCGTCGGGGTCGAGGGCGACCTGGCCGGTGTCGTGGGACCGGGTGCCATCAGGGCCGAGGCAGTAGGTGCGGATGGTCAGGCCCCGCCGGCGATTGGCCGGCGGGACGAAGTCGGCGCTGTTCACCGCGCCGCCCGGCTGCGCAGCTCGCGGAACAGCCGGGCTCGGCGGTAGGCGACGCTGTGGTTGGCGATGTGGACTACCGTCCTGCCGTCGACCGTCACCACCAGGTCGCCGCCGGGGTGTCTCAGATGCGGTCTGCTCGCGGGCATGGCGGTACTCCAGGGCGTCGGAGGTTGGTTGCCGCCCGGGGCGTCCACGGTGCCGAGGGGGATCGGTTGAGTCCTCGCACCGGGCGGCATCAACGACGGTAGGGAGTAGCGAAGTAGTCACTCAACGAAGTTGCACGGGATTACACGGATTCATCCGAGGGCGTCGATCGCCGCTGTGATCAGGGCCCGTGCCGGCGCGCCGCGTACCGCGACGTCGGATAGCTCGGCGAAGACCTTCTCGTACATGGCGATCTCGCTGGGCTGGGTGATCGTCAGGTAGCCGGAGACCAGCTCCACGTTGACCTGGGTCTGGTCGTAGATCCAGAACCCTTCCACGGGCCAGCCGTTGTCCCGGTCCGGCCGCATCGGCACCACGCCGAGGCTGACGTTGGGCAGCCGGCCGACGGTGAGCAGGTGGCGCAGCTGCTCCAGCATCACCGGGCGGCCGCCGAGGCCGTTGCGCAGGACGCTCTCCTCGATGAGGAGGGCGAAGCGGTGCCGGCCTTCGTAGAGGATGTGCTGGCGGTCCATCCGCTCGTTGACGGCGGGCTCGACGTCGTCGGCCAGGCCGCGGCGGTCGCGGATCGCGGTGAGGATCGCGGTGGTGTAGGCGCGGGTCTGGACGATGCCGGGGATGATCCAGGGAGCGTAGGCCCGGAAGGCGCGGGTGCGCTCGTACAGGGGCCGGACGGATTCCTGCGCCTGGCGAAGGCCGGTGCGCTCCATGCGGCGCCACTCCAGGAACATCGCGTCGGCCTGGCGGCTCTGGGCGATGAGGTCGTTTGCCTGGCCGTCGGCACTGCACGCCGCGCACCAAGCGCGGATGTCCGCGTCGGAGGGCGGGGTCTTGGCGTTGATGATGCGGGAGGTCTTGGCGGGGGTCCACCCGCACCGAGCGGCCAGTTGCTTGCCGTTGAGACCGGCGTCCAGCATGAGCTCGCGCAAGCGCTGAGCGACGGCCTTACGAGCGGCCTGGGCGCTGGACGACGAGGAAGCGGGCATGGGAACCGGTTGCCGGTGCGGGTGGGGGTGCTCGGGTCAGACCGTGTAACGGTCGTGCGGCACGGCGCGCTCCCACACCGCCTCGAACGCCGTAGCGCAGTGCTTCGCCAGGGCGGGGTCGTGCAGGATCTCCTCACCCTGCTCGGCGAGCTGCCCGTCGCCGGTGAAGTGGTGGTAGTGCACCACCTGGTCGTCGAAGACCCAGAAGTCCAGGCCCGGCAGGCACAGGTCCTTCGTGTGCCGCCGCGGCAGCCAGCGGACCTGTTCGCCGGCGGCGAGGTTCCCGTAGGTCAGGTCGTGCTCGTAGCGGATGTAGTCGTGCACCGGCTCGGAGACGATCCGCGCCCGCCGCACCACCACCCCACGACCAACCGCCTCGGCCACCGCATCGTGCCACCCGTGCCACCACGAACCACGATCAGCCGGGTCCAGGCGCTTGCCCTGCCGGAAGGCGATGAACTCCGGATCGTCCAGCATGTAGGAGTCGCGCATCTCCAAGTGCACCGCCGAACGCTGCGCCCGGGCGAGTGCCTTACGAACCGGTGTTGCCATGTGGCGCCTCTCCGTCGGGCCGGGGGATGAACTGCAGCATGTTGGCGGGCAGCCGGAACACGCCCTCGTGCTCCGGGATGTCCGTGGTGTGGCCGGGCACCGAGCCGACCTCCTGCGCCTCCCGGATCGTGGCCTCGTCCGCCTTCCAGGACTGAATGATCAAATCCCCGGTCTCCTCTTCCAGCCAGATCGTCGGGGACTGGTCGGATGGGGTGTTCGGCCAGATCCCCAGAAAACGTAGCGTCATGGTGACCTCCCGTACCAAGTCGGTTACACGGACTTGCACGACGCTCCTCCGATGCCGACGGACCGTCAAGGGCGCACGCAAGCATGCCGCGCAGCTGGACTTCTGGCTCTCGAGGAAGTCGCCGGTATGCCCACCGACACAACGAGCAGCGCTACCGGGGGATAGTTGCGGAGTTCACGAGAAGGCGGCTTCGTTGCACTCCGCGACCATCTGCCCACGCTGTTCCGCGTCGGTGCTGTCGGGCTTGTCCCATCCCAGGTCGCGCAGCAATAGGCGCTGCGTGCCGTCAGCCGTGGTCAGCATGATCCTGCAGCCTTCTCCGCTTCTCGAGACGGAGCACCAACACCATCTGTCCTGCAGATGGAGGCCGGACCCGAGCACGGGATCGGTCAGCAGGCCGAGCAGCTGATCGTGATCCGGCCCCCGGAGCATCTCCAGCACCCAACTCGTGCGGCCGTCGTGGCATGGATCTGACCACATGTCCGTACCGCCGTAGCCGTCAGGGCAGGTGGTGAGGCGGATCCGGCGCAGCAGCGTGCTACCGACGTGCGGATCGAGGTGCCGGCTGGTCCGCCACGTCTGGAGTTGCTGTTCCGCTGGCGTCCATCGGTCGGGTTGGAGGAAGCAGGGCTCGGCTCGGTGGTGGTGGGCGTTGGCGATGATGGCGTCGACTGCTTGGTGCCACCAGCGGGTGGGGAAGCCAGTCAGGCGTACGGAGGTGTCGAGACCGGGCTGGTAGAGCAGCACGTGGTGGTAGGTGGTGCGGAACCGGAGGCCGCAGATGCCGTGGATCTCATCGGAAGCGGCGGGATCGACAGGCAGCATTCGCTCGGCCCAGTGGCGTACGACGAACGGCTGGGCATCGAGCCGGATGGTCAGGCCGTGCGGTCCCGGGTGAACGGCGTGGATGCCCATGGGGTCAGCGCTGAGCAGGCCCAGGCCTCGTCCACGTTCGGCGATGTGTGTCTCGAGGAAGGCCTGGGAGCTTGAAGCAGCACGGGGAATGAGCGCTTCGCCCGGGGCGCGCTGGGCGAGGAAGTCGCGGACGGCAGCGTATGGCTCGCCGGTGCATGCCCTGCGCTTGCGAGCGGCGTAGCGGAGGCTGGCTTCGCCGATCCATGGGCGGTGGTGCTGGGACACGGATGCCACTTCCGCGCGCGACCCGACCCCCTGGCTGCGCGCTGGTGTGCTTCCGGCCTGCCTGCTGTCCGTGTACTGCCCAGGGTGTGTGCCGCTTGCTTCTGGCCGTATGCATGCCGCCGCGGGGTCACTTGGCGGCTGCCGGCCGGGCGCCCTGTCGCTGCCCGTCTCATGTGTACCGCACTGGCTCGTTGCTGGCAGGCGTCGACTCGCCCGGAGGCCGTGCGTGTCAGCACGAGCCGTTTCACTTCGCTGCCTCGGGGGTGCCGCCATGCCAGCCACCAGGCGGAAGACGATGAAGTGCGGAGAGGCCCGGGTGATCGCTGATCCCGGCCGCGCCACGCCTGCATACCGACCCATATGCGCCCTGAGCTGGATCTTCTGACATCCTGTGTCGGTCCGAAGTACCAGCCAACTGGGAATCACACGGAGCTTCCATGGCACACGTGCATGTCCTTCTGAACCAGAAGGGCGGCGTCGGAAAGTCGACGCTGACTGTCAACCTCGCCGCGGTCACCGCCGAGGTCATCGGCCGCAAGGCCGGCGAACAACCCCCCGTCCTCGCCGTCTCGGTCGACCCGCAGGGCTCCACTGCGTGGTGGTCCAACCGCGTCGGCGACGAACTCCCCTTCCTCTTCACCCAGGCACACAACGACCTCGGATCGCTGCGCAAGCTGCGTGCCGTCAAGTCGGTCCGGCACATCTTCGTCGACACCCCGGGCTGGCTCGACCTGTCCGACGACGACACCACCGCCGACCCGCTCGGCGACGGCAAGGCCGCAGACATCCTGCGCGCCGTGCTGGACAACGCCGACAGCGTGATCCTGCCGATCGAGCCGGAACCCTTGGGCTTCAAGCCGACCGTCCGCACGGTCCGCCAGATCGTCGAGCCCCGCGGCCTGCCCTACACCGTCGTCATCAACAACTGGGACCCGCGCGATGGAGACGTCGACCTTCGGCAGACCCAGGAATTCGTCGAGAAGAACGGCTTCCCGCTGGCGAAGAGCGTCGTCCGGCACTACAAGGTCCACTCCCGCGCGGCCGCCGAAGGCCTCGTCGTCACCCAGTACAAGCCCAACCGGGCCAGCTTCGAAGCCCGCGAGGACTTCTTCAAGCTGGCCCTGGAGCTCAACCTGAACGGATCCGCCCGATGAGCCGCCGCGTCAACCTCGCCGACATGCTCGACGGCGAGCCGCTCGACGAACCCACCCAGGCCGAGCCCCGCCCCCCGGTCCTCAACGTCAAGCAGATCTCGCACAACCCGGACAACCCCCGGGGCGTCATCGACGGGACCGACCAGGAGTTCCTGGACCTGGCGACCAGCATCGAGAGCGTCGGCGTGATCACCCCGCTGACCGTCTGCACCGCCGCCGAGTTCCTCAGGCACAACCCCCAGCACTCGAAGCGGATCGCCGGCCACCAGTACGTCGTCGTCGCGGGTCACCGCCGGCTCGAGGCCGCCCGTCAGGCAGGACTCACCGAGGTACCGGCGTTTATCAACGACAAGGCGGCAGAGGATCCGCTCGTCTGGGCGGTGGCGGAGAACCTGCTCCGTGTGGGGCTCACTCCGATCCAGGAGGCCCACACCCTGCGGGTTCTGACGGACAAGCCCCCGGCCGGGCGAGGGATGTCGCAGGGCAAGGTCGCCAAGGGCATCGGCAAAACCCAGGCCTTCGTCTCCTTCCGTATCGCACTGCTTGGACTCGTGCCCGAGCTCCAGTCGAAGGTGGCCTCCGGCGAGCTGGGCGTGAAGGCCGCACGGGCTTTCACGAGCCTTCCAGCCGAGGAGCAGCTCAACGCCTACATGGCGTCTCTGGCCAAGTCCGCGCTCACGCTGGCTGCTCCTTCGTCGGAAGCCGCTTCCCCCGCCGAAACGGGAAAGAACGTTCCGGCTACTCCCCCACCAACAGGTACTCCGACTCCCCGGACGGCCACGCCGTCGCCGACAACGTCGACGGCATCGGGGACCACGCGCAGGCCCGACAGCGCCGCAGACAACCAGGCCTCTGCGCCTCAGGACTCGCCGGTGGCGGTTGCAGAGCCCGCAGCCGACCTACCGGAGCAGCGCGCACCGCACACGGCGCCGGCATCGGTATCCGACGTCGACTGGCATGACATTGATGCCTTCGTCGCCGCGGTCCGGTCGGTCCTCGACAAGAACGAGGTGTACGAGCTGGCCGAGGCGCTGATCGACAGCCTCCGGGACTGACCCCCATAACCGGGTTATAGCCAGCCGCCCGGTCGCAGAGCCTGTGCTCCGGGGAAGCACCGCTATAACCGGGTTATGACTCCAGCCCCCGAAAACGCAGAAGGGCCTGTCTCGTCAGCCACCGCTGAGGAGACAGGCCCTTCACTGTACTGACGATCGGACGGGACGCCGCCAGCCGCTGACTGAACGACATTCGGACCAGGCCCACGCGCACCTGGAGAGCCCTGCGATGGCCAATCCGACCGTTAACGGCCTGCGGCAGCATGACCGGTCACGGCCGTGCCCTCGCAGACGCCGAGGTCAGCCCGGGGCGAGGTGAGTTCCTGCCACCCATAACCCGGTTATAGCTGCCCCGGTGGCAGCAACGCACAACGCCAGGGCCGGGAGGCCTCGCTATAACCGGGTTATGGCTCCATCCCTCAAAAAACGGGCCCGCATCCCTCGCCGGAAAACGGGCCCTTCGCTGTGCTCGGGTCAGGCCGGGACGATCCGCCCGCCGGCCCCGGCTCTGCGGATCCGGCGGCGCTACTCTGCGGTCCGCTCTCCCCGCTTGATGGCGCGGATGGTCTTGGGAGCCAGGCCCAGCCGTCCGGCGAGGCTGTCGATCGGGACGTCCCGGCGGAGGGCGGCACGGATCGCGCGGTCGCGGTGGGCCTTGTACTTGTGGCGGATCCCGGCGCCGGCGACGGTGCGCTGGAGTGCGACCGCGATCCAGCCGAGGGCGATGCCCTCCCAGGTGCGGGCTCGGACACGGAGCTGGGCAGCAGTGGTTGGTCTGGCGGCGGTCGGGTTGGTGGACATGGCCGTCTCCTCACCTGGGCCACGTGCGGGCCCTGCGTGCACGGTGAGGCCAGACGGAAGATCGGGCAAGACCGCCATTTCAGCCACACGACCGCGGGCTGGACTCAATGGAAACGACGCTCCCCAAGTCGCAGGTCCGGCCCCGGAAACCGCGAAAGGGCCCGCCCCTCGCCGGGAGGCGGGCCCTTTCTGGTAGATCAGGCCGGGATGGTGCCGACGGCACCGTCCAGACCGATGGCCCGGGTGACGGTGGCGAGGGTCGCGGTCCAGTCGCCGGCGTGGTGGACGGCGCGGTCGTCGACGTACGCGGCTGCGCCGAGTTTGGTGCTGGTGACCAGGATCGGGCCGCCCACCGCGGTCCAATACGCCCGAGCAGGATCCGGGTCGACGAACGCCGCGATGCCGGAGTACCAGGTGATCCAGTCGGCCACCTCGGGCAGCCAGATCCTCGGCCTCGCGGTGTAGACGAAGACCGCCCTGTGGCGCGCGAGCATGCGCAGCGCGTCCATGGCGCCGGGCTGGGGGAGGCCGATGCGGCCTCCCTGCCATCCGCCATCCACCGCGAGTGTTCCGTCCAAGTCGAGGCCGACGGCGTGGGAGGCCGGGCTGTCGGGGCGGGGAGCGATGACGGGTCGGTGCATGTAGTCCTCCATCGGGTGGGCAGGGTCTACAGGAGGGGGAGCTGGTTCTCATCCGGCTGCTCGGGGGTGCCCTCGGTGCGGGCCTGGGTGCGGGCGTCATCGTGGGCGTCGTCGGCGCGGTCGCAGATCAGCCGGCCGTCAGGGAGTTCGTGCCACTCGCGGCTGCCGACGGCGTCGTCGGCGGCGTTCTCGGGGATGTCGTGGTGGGGGATGAACTCGTCCTCGACCAGGTCGCCGCAGATGCTGCACTTGGCGGTCCAGCACAGCGACGGGACGGCGATGCCGGCGCCCGAGCGGGCCGTGCCCTCGCGGCGCCAGGCGTAGCCGTGGTGGAGGACCAGGGCGTGGCTGACGGGCTGGAGCGGGGAGCCGTCGTCGAGGTCAGCGGCCGCGGCGTTGTGTTCGGCGGCGGCCATCAGCGCGGTGGCGAGGTCGGGCATCTCCAGCAGGGTGTCGGGGCCGGTGAGCCACAGCTCCCAGGGCCGGTCCGGGCGTCCGGGGCGCAGCCGGTCGGCGGGGTCGGCGGTGAAGAGGCCACGGCGCCCGGCCTGGGTCAGGGTGGGGGTGGTCGTCATCTGCGGTGTCTCCTTCGACGGGTCTCGGCCCGGCCTGCTGGGGTGCGGGAGGGGCCGGGGTGCTGGCGGGTGGTCAGGCGTGGCGGGCGGTGGGGCGGTGCAGGAGGAGCTGGAGGGCGGCGGTGATGTTGGGGTGCTCGCCGGTGGCCGGCCTTCCGCAGTTGAAGCAGTCCTGTTCTCCGCCGGCCCAGGAGGTCTCACAGGGCGTGCAGGTGTAGTGGCGGCGGCCAGCGGGTCCGGCGTACGGGTCGGCGAAGACGGTGGGGAGGGCGATCAGGACCGGCTTGTGGTTGGCGGCCGGGGCGGTGCGGCAGGTGGCGGTGCGGGCCATGGCTGTGGTCTCCCTGATCTGAGCGGCGGGGCGGGGGAGGGAGCGGCGGGCCGGTCCTTGGTGGAGGCTGGCCCGCCGCGAGGGCTGCTGTCGGGCTACAGCAGACCGGCGGCGTGGGCCTCCGCCTCCTGGTCGACGTCGTCGTCCTCGTCGGCCTGGTCCTCGCCGTCGAGCGGTTCGGCGGGGCACAGCTCGGCGATGGCGAGGTCGCTGCCGAGGGCGGACCACGGGTCGTCGGCCTGGTCCTCGTTGTCGTCGGGCTGCGCCGCGTCGGCTGCGGAGCTTTCCAGGAGCGCGACCAGCTCGCTGATGCTGCGCACTCGGATCTGCTGCTCGCCGTCGCGCACGAGCAGGTAGGTGCGGGTGCTGTAGCCGTGCTGGTCGGCGGGGGAGGGCACGCACAGGAGGTGGGCGCCGCCGGGCAGCTCGCACGTCGCGGTGCCGTCCTGCGAGCCGGTCCAGTTGGCGGCCTCAGTGAGGCTGCCGCCGCTGTGGTCGAGGCCGTTGGCACTGGTGGCCGCGCGGTGGGCGGCGTCGGCGGCGACCTCCTCGGCGAGCTGCTCCCTCGAAGGCGCCGGAACGGGCGCAGCGGCGGCGGGGGCGTAGCCGTAGGCCGGGACGCCGAGGCGGTGGCGCAGCGGACGGCGGAGCTGGGTGGTCGCCTGGTCGGCGAGGCAGGCCGCGAGACCGGCGGCAGCCGCGGCGAGGGTGAAGCGGACCTCGGCCGGGCGGGCGGCGAGGGTGCGGTAGGTGGTGAGGCCGGCGGTGGCGGCTGCGGCGGCGATGGCGATGTTGTCGGCCGTGTCGAGGGCGTTGCTCAGCAGTCGGGCACGGGTCGTCTGCTCGGTCATCAGGTGCCTCCAGGGGAGCGGGTGGGTACCGGCCGGGCGGCCGCGCCGCTCACCGGAACCCGCCCCGTGCCCGGCTGGTGGCCGGGTGGCGGTGGGGGTCCGGTGGGCAGCGTCAGCGTCCGGGACGGCGGTCAGTCCAGTTCGGCGCGCAGCCGGTCTGCCTGCTCCTGGGCCGCGCGGGCGGCCGCCGGGTTGGCGCCCGCGCCCAGGGCGGCGGCCCCGGTGTAGACGCGGATGAGGGACTTGCGGGTGGCCTGGTCCAGGGGCGGCATGGGGCGGCCGTCGCGCTTGGCGGCCCATCGGGCGGCGAGGGCTTCGATGTCGGACAGGTCCACCCGGTACTGCGGGGCGGCGGGGTCGGGGTTGGTGGTCATCGTTCCTCCGGGCGCGTGTGGCGGGGTCCGGCCGGGCGGCCGCGCCACGCACCACGGCACCCCTCCGCCCGGGCCTGGCTGGCCGGTGGGCGGGGCGCGGTGGTGGGCAGCGTGGCGGTCCAGTCAGGCGGTGCGCAGGTGGCGGATCTCGTCCCAGCCTTCGCGGGGGAGCAGCTCGCGGGCGGAGCGGGCCATGCGGTGCTGCCAGCGGACCGTGTCCTCCGGCACCCGCTGCTGCGCCGGGCGCGTCGCGTTGCGGGCGAGGCATTCCTCGAGCGGGGCGTCGACCAGGACCGCGACGGCTCGGCGGCCGTGCTGGTGGGCCAGCTCCACCATCTGGAGCCGGTGCTGCGCCTCGACCGAGGTGTTGTCCACGTAGGTCGTGGCGCCCCGGCGCGCCCGGGTCAGGAGGATGTGGTGCTGGAGCAGGACGGCGTCGGCGGTGGCGTCCTGGTCGCCGGGCTCGGAGACGATCGCGCGCAGGGTGTCCAGGCTGACGATCTGGTGTGGCGGGACGGTGCGCAGGGCCGAGGACTTGCCGCTGGCCGCGCACCCGATCATGGCGACTAGGTCGCCGGGCTGCACGGGTTCGAGGGTGCGGGAGCGGGCGGTGGCGAGGGTGGTGGTCGTCATCGCGGGGGCCTCCGGGGTGGTGTGGTGGGTGGTCAGAGCCAGGCGCCGGTGGGGTCGTCGGGCGCCGGGTTGTCGACGGGGCCGGGCTGGCTGGTGGTGGTCTGGCCGGGCGTGCGGCTGGTGGTGAGGGCGAGGGCGGCGGCGACGGTGTCGCTGAGGGTGTCGCGTACGGGGGCGCCGTGGCGGTGTGCGACCCAGATCAGGTAGCGGTTGCGCTCGGGGGCGGCGCAGTCGGGCGGGCAGCCGAGCACCACGCGGCCGGTGCCGATGTCGAGGCCGAATTCGACGTTGGTGGTGAAGCCGGGCATGTGCTCGAGGTCGCGGGGGATCCAGAAGAGGATCGCGTCGGCGCTGGCCCGGGCGGCGGTCTCCCACTCGACCTGGTCGTCGTAGTGCGCGGCGCGGCGCCCGCCTCGGGATTCGGGGGAGAGCACGTTCAGCGGGCCGGGGCCGGCCCATTGGGCGCCGAGCTCGGCGTAGGCGGCCGGCCTCCAGGAGTCGACGGGGCCGCCGAGCCTGGGGGTGGGGCCGGCGAGGAACACGGACGGGCCGTGGGTGGGCAGGGGCTCGCGGGCCATGACGAGGTGGAGGTTCATGCGGTGGCTCCGTTCCGGGCGGCGTGCTGCGGGGTCCAGGGCAGGGGCAGGGCGTCCCCGTCGGTGCGGGGGACGACGTGCAGGTGCAGGTGGAAGACCGTCTGCGTGGCCGCGGCGCCCCGGCTCGTGATGACGTTGGCGGCGGGCAGGTCGGCGGCGAGCTCGGCGGCGCGCGCCATGGTGGCGGCGGAGACGGCCGGGTCGGTGCCGACGTCCGCCGCGTGCTGGCGGGGGATCACCAGCAGGTGCCCGTCGGCGACACCGCCGCTGCGCGGGCGGATCGCGATGGCGTCGCTCCACTCGCGGACGACGTCGGCGGGCGCCTGGCCCGTGACGATGGCGCAGAAGGCGCAGTTCGAGACCGACACGGTGATCGGTTCCCTTCTCGGCGTTGGGTCCGGCCGGACGGCCGCGCCGCGCACCACGGCGCTGCGACCGCCCGGCCTGGCGGGCCGGGGGGCGGAGCGGCGTGGTGGGCAGCGTGAACGTCCGGCGCGGGTCAGCGGGCCAGGAGAAGGGCGGCGGTTTCCCAGCCGTGGTGCCAGGCCTGATCGAGTTCGAAGGATCCGCAGATGGGGGTGAGGCGCTCGTAGAAGGTGCCCTTGCCGGTGGCGTTGGCCAGGCGGGACAGGGGCTGGCGCCTGTCCGCGATGTAGTGGGTCGCGAAGGACAGGGCCAGCGCGGCGGCGACGCGGCCGGGCCTCAGGCGCAGGCCCAGCAGGCGCGAGCCGATCAGGAGGGCGCCGGCCTGGGTGGCGGTGTAGGTCGCGCAGTGGTGGACACAGGCGAGCCGGCCCTCGCGGGTGCCGTACACCGTCTCGGTGCCGGCCTCCTCGTCGCGATCGACGACGGGGTTGGTGTCGGTGGCGCCCTTGATCCGGGCGCAGGTGTCCGTCTGGACCCACATGTCGCCGATCGCGGCGGCGGCGCGCAGGAGGGCGTAGGAGGTGGCGAAGCGGGCGGCGCGGTCGGTGGCGGTCACGGATTCCTCCAGGTGGTTGTGGTGCGGGTTGGTCGCCGGGCGTGCTGGTGTCACGGGCGGGCTGCGGGGATAGGCCGCGTTCGGGCGCGGCGGGGTGACCGGCCGTCGGGTGCGCGGCCGGCGGTGCCGGTAACGGGGTGGTGCGCGTCCGGGTCGTGAGCCCGCGCCGGCCTGGTGCCGGGGACGCGCTGGCGGGTCAGCTGGTGGGCTTGGGCATCGAGCGGCACTCGTTGGCGTGGGCGTTCGCGTCCTGGTGGGCGTCCTGGCGCTCGTTGGGCAGGTACGGGTCGCGGAAGGAGCCCACGCCGCCGGTGGTGCCGCAGCCCTGGCACTTCCAGGTGAAGCCGTCCACCTCGTGGTAGGTGTCGCCGACGTAGGGGCGGCCCTTAGCGAGGTACCTGGTGGTGAAGCGGTGGCTCGTCAGATCGACGTGGGCGCCGCCGACGGTCAGGTAGCGGGCGAGGACGTTCTCGGGCCAGGCGGCGGTCCACACGGTGCTGGTGATGGTGCTGCTCATCGGGTCTTCCCTCCCGAGGCTGCTCCGGGGCGCGGTGTCCCGGATGGTGCGCGCCCGGGTCGTGAACCCTCGCCGGCCGGTGCCGGAGACGCGCTGGCGGCTGGTCAGCCGCCGTCGCAGTAGCGCTTGGTCTGCTTGAGGACGTGGTCGCGGGTGAAGCCGGTCTCGGCTGCGGCGTCGGCCTGGAGGACCTGGCCGGTGCGGATCAGCTCACCGATGGCGGCCCACATCTCGGCGTCCGCCTCGGCCTTGGCCTTCTCGGCGTCGGCGTGGATCTTGTCGCGCATCTTCTTGAGCGCGGCGATCCGGGTGCGGCCTTCGGCGCGGGTGGTCTGGTCAGGACGGGGCATAGCGGGCTCCTGGCGTGTGGGCGGCTGCTGGTCTGCATTCACGGAGAATGCAGACTCGCAGTCTGCCCTGTGTGCGGCCGGAGCGGGCCGAGCGGTGGTCACTCGATGGTCCAGCCGCCGCTGCGCCAGGCGCGCTCGGCGTCGTTGGCCAGGATCCGGGCCAGGCGGGTCCAGCCCGGGAGGGCGAACCAGCGCATCCGGTCCGCGGCCCAGCGCAGCGCGAACATGATCTGCTGGGCCTGGTCCGCCGTGAAGACGAGCTCACTGCGGAAGTCGCCGTCCAGGGCGGTGAGGAACGTGCGGATGGTGGCGCTGTCGCCGATGCGCGCCCACCGCAGCCTGCGGGCGAGGCGCTGGGTGGTGAGGCAGCTGCGGTGTCCGGTGTTCTCGCCCCAGTAGATGCCCATGGCAGTTCCTTCCCGGTTGGGCGGGAGGGGTTCCCGCACAACCAAGTATGCAGACTCAGGCTATGCATGTCCAGAGTATGCGTTTCTCTGTGGCGGTCAGCGCGGTGGTCAGCGCCCGGACTCGTGGCACTCGCACTTCGGGGCGGGCTCCCAGCCGCTGGGGGTGCGCTGGCGGATGGGCCCGGCGCCGGGGATGCCGCTGCCGCCGCAGGTGGTGCAGGAGGCGTCGGCCCCGGGGTCGAGGGCCCATTCGAGACCGCAGGCGCGGCAGCGGGCGCAGTCCGCGTAGTCGTCGCTGTTCCAGGCCGGCTCGCCGTACTCCTCGGCGCCGGGCGTCTGGCAGCGCGGGCAGGTGATCGTGTACTGCCGGGTGCGGATGGCGTGGCCGAGGGGGTCTGCGATCACGCCGAGCAGCACCTGGTGGTTGATGGCCTCGTACTCGGCGACCCGGTGGGCCAGGGCCAGCGCCTGCTCCCGGGTGTGCTTGTAGGCGGCGGCGCGGCCGATGTCCCTGACGGGCTGCCAGCCGCCGTCCTCGCCTTCGACCCAGGCCCGCAGGCCGACCAGGGCGCCGTCGGTCACCGCCCAGCCGGTACCGGTCTCGTCGCGGCGCACGACGACCTCGCCGTAGCCGCCCACCGGGCCCTGGGGGATCGGCACGCGGAACTCCACGGCCAGCGCCAGCTGCTCCTCCGGGGACAGGGTGCTGTTCATCCTTCTCCTTCTTCCTGCTCGGGGTTCGTGTCTCTGGTCAGCCGGCGGTGGTCGGGCGGCCGGTGCGCCCGCCGAGCAGGGGCGAGAAGGCCTGCGGCTTGCGGGACCAGCGGACGTAGTCGACGCTGCTCGCCGCGTAGGTGTTGGTCAGGAGGCTGCCGGAGTCGTCGAGGCAGTCGTGCAGGCGGTCCAGGCGGTCCCAGGCCAGCCGCAGCTGGCCGATGAGCCAGTCCCGGTCCTCGCCGGTGAGCTCCTCGGCGGCGGCGACGGCCTCGAGGTGGCCGGTGTCCTGGATGCCGGCCGCGAGGAAGGCGTCGACGCGCTGCGCTTCCTCAGCGGTGAACTGCTCGCCGATCCGCCGGGCCTCGTCGGCGCGCGGGTCGTCCTTGTAGGTGGCGAAGCTGCGCTCGGAGAGCGCGAGGCGGGCCAGCTCCCAGTCGGTGGCCTCGCCCAGGATGCTGTCCTGGCGGAAGGTTCTCCCGGGCTGGTTGAACGGCTCGTAGGCGGTGGCGGCCAGGGTGGACGTGGTGGTGTCGGTGGTCACGGAGTCCTCCTGTCGGGGTCCGGCCGGGCGGCCGCGCCGCGCACCACCGCTGCCCGCCGTCCCGGCCTGGGTGGCGGGGGCGGCGGGCGCGGTGGTGGGCAGCGTCAGTGCCCGGAGGTGGGTCAGCTGTGCTGGAGCTCGACGGCGTCCCGGTCGGCGGCCGGCAGCGTGTGGGTGGCGGCGGTGACGACCCGGAGCCGGAGCTCCTCGGCGGCCCGGACGGCGGCCACCAGGTCCTCGTAAAGCCGGTGCTGGTCGGGGTCGCGCAGGTCCAGGTGCGTCTCGGAGGCGGCGGCCAGGCCGCAGAGGTAGACGACGATGTCGGCGCTCTCCTGGTGCAGGCCGACCAGGCCGGGCTGGAAGTCGAGCGGCGAGGTCAGCCGCCGCAGGGCCTTGGACAGGTCGGCCGGGTGGCCCGCGCGGGCGGTGTCGAGGTTGTCTTCCAGTGCGGCGGCCAGGGCGTCCTGGTCGGCGTACGCGAGGCCGTGGCCGAGGCGGCGGAGCAGGCGGGCGGGCAGCAGGCGGAGCAGGCGGCCGTTCACGGTTCCTCCCAAGGGGGTGGGCTGGATGGTTGGTGCCGGCCGGGTGGCCGCGCCGCGCACCACGGCGCCCGCCGTCCCGGCCTGGGTGGCGGGGGCGGCGGGCGCGGTGGTGGGCAGCGTCAGTGCCCGGGCGTCAGTGGACGGCGCTCCAGATGAGCAGCAGGATCACGGCGATCCCGACGAGGACGGCCTTCGGCGAGATGCTGGTGGTGGACTCCAGGCGCCGTATCTCGGCGTGGATGGCGTCGCACTCGGCCTGGATTCCGGCGTGGGCTTTGCTGCCGGGGGTGAGGCCGGACAGGATCGCCGAGCGGTGGTGGAGCTTCTCGTACAGGGCCGCGATCTGTGCGTCGCGGGAGATGGCCAGGGCCACAGTGGGTGCCTCTCGGTCGGCAGGACAGGGCAGGGGGAAGAGGCGGCCGGGCCGGTGCGCCAGGGCACCGGCCCGGCTGGGAGGGTCAGCGCTGGTCGAAGGGCGAGCCCGGCGCCGGGACGGCCGGCCGGGGCCGAGCCGTCTTGCACTCGGGGGCCTGGATGGTGATCTGCGGCTGGACGTCGGTGCGGTTGATCACCATCGGGCGCAGCGAGAAGGTCAGGCCGCGTAGGGCGGGCAGGGAGACGACCGCGATGGCCGCGGCGGTCAGGCCGACCGCGACCGGGCGTCCGGCCTCGGGGGCGGCGGACCAGACCATGGCGAGCGTGGCGCAGGACCAGGCTGTCCAGCTGGCGCGCGCGATGGCGCTCTGGGTGATGAACGACAGCAGGGCGGCGATCAGGCCCAGCGTCTTCCATGCGCCGTAGGCGGTGGCCGCGGTGAGCGGGTAGGCCTGGTGGGCGATGAGGTAGGCGTGGATGGGGCCGGTGACGGCGACGCGCAGGCCGTCGCCTCCGGCGGGCAGGTCCTGGGGCAGGTGCACGGCGTCGATCACGGCGGCGGCGGCCTTGAGCAGGATGCCGCCGACGGTGCCCAGCACCAGGACGGCGAGGGTGATGACGGCCAGGTAGGCCAAGGCGCGCACCCACGGTTCGGCGCCGGCGAAGTCGTCCAGGCCGGCCGCCAGCTCGCGGCGGCGCCGGTCGAGCCAGCCGCCGGGGGCGGTCATGGCGCGGACCCGGCGGCCGGCCGCCTCGCGGACGCTGGCGCTCGGCTGCTCCTGGGGGGCGGGCTCGGTGTGCTGGTTCACGGGGTGCTGCTCCTGTTCGGGTTGGTGTGCCGGAGGTTGTGCCGGGGCCCGCCCCGGCGGCGCGGGGCGGGCGGGTGTTTCGGGGTCAGCCGTTGAGGCGGATCGGCATCAGCAGGTGCTGGTAGTCGGTGTCGGTGAGTTCGCCGGAGTGCCCGGTGAGCAGGGCGGGCTTGGTGGCCGAGGTGGCGTGCAGGCGGGCCTCGGGGGCGGCGAGCGCCTTGAGGGCGTCGGCGAGGTAGCCGGGGTTGAACGCGATGGTGCCGCCGTCGAGGTGGCCCGTGGTGTTGCAGGGGATGCGGTCGACAGCGTGGGCGTCGTCGCCGTGCCCGGCCTCCAGGAGCAGCTGCCTGCCGTCGTCGGTGACGGTCAGCCGGACCGGGGTCTTGTCGGAGGCGACCAGGGCGACGCGCTTGAGCGCGGCCAGGGCCTCTTCGGTGGGGACGGTGACGGTCAGCTCCGCGCCGGCCGGGGTGGGGAACACGCCGCGGTGGCGCGGGAAGTCGCCGTCGAGTAGCCGGGTGCCGATGGAGGAGCCGGCGGTGGTGAGGGTGAGCTGGCCGTCCGACCAGCCGACGGCGACCGGGTGCTCGCCGGTCATCGCGCGGGTGGCCTCGGCGAGGAACTTCGCCGGGATGAGGACGGCGCCGTCGTCGGCCTTGTCCTTCTTCTTGCCGGTCTTGGGCGTCACCGCCGGGAGGGTGCCGGTGGGCTGGACGGTCAGCTCGCGCACGGCGAAGCGGTAGCGGTCGGTGGCGGCCAGGGTGATCCGGTCGTCCTCGAGGAGCAGCTGCACGGCGGTCAGCACCGGCAGGCTCTCCTCGGTGCTCGCGGCGACGGCGACCTAGGCGACGGCGTCGGCGAGCGCGTCGGCCTGGACGGTGAGTACGGTGTCCGGCACGCCGGGCAGCTGCGGGTACTCCTCGACCGGCAGGGTCGGCAGCGTGAACTTCGCCGTGCCGGAGGTGACGAGCAGCCGGGATCCGGACAGCTCGATGTCGACTTCGGCGGCCTTCGGCAGGGTCTTGCAGATCTCGTTGAGGAGGCGGCCGGAGACCAGCGCGGTGCCGTCGTCGGCGATCTCCGCGTCCACGCGGGTGGTCGCCGCGGTCTCGTAGTCGAACGCCGCCAGGTGCAGGCCGCGCTCGTCGGTGCGCAGCAGGATGCCGGCCAGGACCGGGACCGGCGGGCGGGTGGGCAGGGCGCGGGCGGCGAAGGCGACGGCCTCGGCGAGCACGTTGGCGAAGACGCGGAGCTTCACGGTGTCCTCCAGGACGGTGGCGGTGGATCAGGCGGCGTTGGTGAGGGCGGCGAGCTGTTCGCGCTCGTCGTCGGACAGCTCGCTGCACGGCACGCAGGAGCCGAGGGTCTTGAGCGGGAGGCAGGCGTCGTAGCGGGTAAGGCACAGCGGGCACGTCTGGCGGGCGGCCATCGCCCGGTCGAGGGCTTCGGCCCGACGCGGCGTCATCGGTCGCACGGGCAGGGCCTGGTCGATCCGGTACAGGTACGCGATCCGCTTTCCCCGGCGGCAGACCACCTGCGCGGCGGGCTCCTGGCCGCCGGGGCGCAGGCCCAGGGCGCGCAGCTGGCGGCGGGTGTGCAGGCCGGGGTCGGCGTAGCGCCAGGGCCAGGTCGGCAGGCCACCGTGGTGCTCGCCGGAGGGGTCGAGGTCGGATGCGCGCACGGCCGGGGTCTCCTTCTCTGCGGGGTGGCCGGTCGATGCCGGCTGCGGATCGGAGGGTGGTGCGACGCCGCCCGCCCCGGCCGGGGGTGCGGTCGGGGCGGGCGACGGGTGGGTTGGTCAGTCGCGGGTGGCGGGCAGCGCGGCGGGGGAGTGGGTCTTGCCCTGCCGGGCCTGGGCGGCGAGCCAGGCCCCGGCGGCGGTCATCAGCCGGCCGTCGCCGAGGGCGTCCAGCGGGGCGGTGTCGATGTCGTGCATCAGCTCGGCCGGGTCGAGCGGCCGCATGAACTCGACCGGGGCGAAACGGATGACCTCCCGGGTGACCAGCACGAGCAGGTCGGCCTTGTCCTCCAGGTGGTGGGCGTCGGCCAGGACCTTGCAGATCTGGGTGTGGTCGGGGCGGCCGGTCAGGTAGCGGTCCATGTCGCGGAACAGGACGTAGGTGCCGAGGGCCGGCTTGACGGGGGCCGGGGTGGTGGCGGGGCGGGCGGCGGGCTGCTGCATGGTGCGGTCCCTCTCATCGGGCGGGGTCGGCCGGTCGGCCGGTCCCGTCCCCGGACGCGCCGCGCCCGCCCCAGCCGGGGTCGGCGGGGCGGGCGCGGGTGGGCCGGGGGCGAGGCCGGACGGCCGGTCAGAACATCGGGAGGGCCTGCGCGTCGGGCACCATGGCGGACGAGGTGGCCGGGGCGACGGGGTCCGGGTCCCACTCGATGCGGGAGTCCGCCCAGTTCATCTCCAGCATGTCCTCCAGGGACAGCCAGCTGACGAAGGTCCGGCCGCCGAGCTCCATGGTCATCCGGCCGTCCGGGTGGAGCGTGCAGTCCTGGGGCTCGCACCCGTCGGTGTGGACGCGGAAGCGGCGCGGGCCGGTCGGGTCGGTCACGTCTGTCCTCTCAGCCGATGTTGTTGGTGATGGAGCCGCGCCAGCCCGCGGACTGGCGGCCGATGTGGGTCTGGTTGGTGCGGTGGACCAGGGCGAGCACGGTGCCGGTCGCGGACGCGCCGTCGCCGGTGGCGCTGGCGCCCGCCCCGGACGCGGAGCCGGAGGCGACCGAGCGGAGTTTGCCGAGCAGGCCGGCCACGCCGAGCACCACGGCGGCGACGAAGATGGCGGCCCACTTGAGGAGTTCGCCGAGCTGGCCAGCGTGGGGGGCGACCTCGGCGACGGCGGCGCCGAGCATCCACACCGCGCCGCCGGCCGCGAGGGAGGCGATGGAGCCGTACAGGACGTACTGGCGCACCGCGAGGGACAGGCCCGGGTCGACGGGCTGGGCGGCCGCGGGGACGGGGTCCAGGGCGTCGGCGGCGCGGCGGTGGTCGGCCAGGCGGGCGGTCATGGCGTCCAGATGGGCGCTCATGTCGAAGACGGGCACGGCGACGGCCTGGCCGTCGACGAGCGCGGGCACGCACGTGGCGTCCCCGCAGTCCGGGCTCAGCGGTACGGCGACGAGCTGCCCGTCCATGGTCGTCGGTGCGTAGCCGCGCTCCAGGAGGATGACCTGCGAGTCGTTGTTCGGGGTGTCGGTGCCGGGCACGGCGATCTCCTTCGAGGTGAGTGCGGGTGCGGGGGCGCCGCGGCGCCTTCTGGGGCCGCCGGGCCCAGCCGCCGGGTGGCGGGCGGGTCCGGCGGCCCCCGGAGAGGCCGGGAGCGGGCGGGTTACTGCTCGGGGGTCCAGGTGCGGAACAGGCGGGCGGGGGCGGCCGGGTGGGGGGCGTGGGTGCCCAGGCCCGGGGTGAGGCGGGCGGTCATGGTGATCTGGTGGGCGTGGCGCAGGGCGGTGGTGGTCAGCGGGAGCGGGGGCTGGAACACCACGCCCCAGGTCTCGATGCGCAGGCTGATCCCGGCCGCCCGGCCGGTGCTGGCGATCTCCTCGGCCAGGCGCACGGTCTCCTCGTCGGTGGACAGGTGGGGCCAGTCGCCGAGGGTGATGGTGATCAGCGGGTGCTCGGGGCTGGGGAAGTAGGCCGTGTTGTCGCCGGGGTCGCCCAGGCGGCCGCGCAGCAGGCCGGCGGCCTCGCGCAGCAGGGTGACGGTGTCGGTCTTGGTGGTGGCGGTGCGGGCGGCCAGGCCCGGGCGGGCGCCGTATGGGTCGGCGACCCACGGCTCGGTGAGCGGGCAGGCGTGCTCGGCGGCGACCAGGTGGTCGATCAGCGTGCTGGACCCGGCGCCGGTGCGGGCGCTGATGTGCAGGTTCACGGTGCCGTTGGTGTTCCACAGCGGCACCCGGGCCACGGTGCCGTCGGCGTAGCGGCCGATGGCGACGGTGCCGGTGGCGGTGTCGATGAGCTGGTCGGCCGGCGGGCGGGGCGCCGGGTCGGCGAGCTGGGAGGTCTCCTGGTGCTCGCGGGTCAGTTCGGCGTAGCGCTCGGCGGCGTGGGCGGAGGTCATGGCGTGATGTCCCTTCGGTAGACGGGTCGTGCCCGCCGCCCTGTGGTGGGCGGCGGGCACGGTCGGGGTGGCGTGGGTGGTCAGTCGGGGCGGCGGGTGGTGCGGCCGGCGGCGAGGATCTCGCGGATCAGGCGGGCCGCCTCGGGGGACTGCTTGCCAGTGCGGGTCTGCCGAACAGGTACGCGGCCTCGTCGGCGACGAAGACGACCCGGAGGGGCAGGCCGGGCGGCAGCTCGGGGCGTCGGGGCGCGGCGGTCAGCGCCCTGCGGTGGCGCAGCTCCATCGCCGCGCGCAGGGCGGTGAGCGCCTCCTCGAAGGTGCACTCTCCGATCGGGCGCAGCCGCACACGCGGGTCGAGGGATGCCTCGGCGAGGAACAGGTCGACGGCGCCGATCTGACCGGTGCCGAGCGGAGAGTGGGCGGCGGGGGTGTTCACGGGCGGGTCCTTCCGGTCGTGGTGCTGGCGGGCGGGGCGGGCGGGTGGTCAGACGCGGATGCTGCCGATGAGGTGGACCAGGCCGGTGAGGAGCTGGTTGATGGTCGGGCCCAGGCCGGTGCTGGCGAGGGTGAAGCCGAACAGGATGAGCGTCAGCCCGGACAGGATGCGGACGGCTCCGCTGCGGTAGAGGAAGACGGTGGCGATACCGAAGACGATGGCGAGGGAAGCGGAGACGACCACGGGGGCTCCAGGGCAGGACGGGGCCGGGGCAGCCGTGTCGGGCTGCCCCGTGCCGGGGTGTGGGGTGTCAGCTGGGCAGGGTGTAGCGGCCGCCGCCGAGGGCGACGATCCGGTCGGCCTTGCCGAGGGCGGTGAGGTTGTTGCGCAGGACCGGGGCACTGACGGGCTTGCCGCCGTCGGCGTTGACGGCGGCGAACAGCTCGTCGAAGTCGAGCACCTGCTGCTCGTCCTCGTCGGCGTCCTCCAGGGCGCGCACGACGCGGGCGGCGACGGTGGCCTTGCCGGTGCCGGCGCTCTTCTGCTCGGCGGCAGCCTGCTCGGCCAGGCGGGCCGTCTCCTCCTCCGCGGCCGCGACCAGGTGGGCCGGGCCGTCGCCGTCGCGGGTCAGGTACGCGGCGCCGGCGGCCTCGTGCGAGGTGGACTCCAGGTGGGCGGGCTCCCCCGGCCCGTACAGGTCGAGGATGAGCGGGTCCAGGCCCTCGACCTCGTGCATGGAACCGACGGGGAAGAACCGCATCATCGCGGTCGGCCGGTCGGAGCCGAGGAGGTAGGCCATGCCGCCGGTGTTGCCGCCGGGCTTGGGCTTGACCATGCCGCGGGCGGAGGCGAACCGGGAGCGCAGCAGCGGCGGGCCGCTGCGCTTGGGGATGGGGACGATGTGCGTGCCCGGGGGCAGCAGGCCGTCGGAGACCAGCGACTGCATCATCGAGCTGGACCAGCGCAGCAGGATGGTCTCGCCTTCCTTGAGCATGCCGCGCAGGGTGTCGGAGCCGCCGAGCTCGTCCACGTGCGAGGCCTGCGCCGCGATGGAGATGCCGACGCCCACCGAGCGGCCGGTGCGGCCGAGCTCCTTGATGAGCGCGGCGACCTTGTCCCGGTACGGCGCGCCCTTCTCCAGCGCCCTGTTCGCCTCGTCGATGCGCACCGACAGCAGCGGATCGGGCCGGTTGATGATGAACGAGCTGCGGCCCATCGCGGCGTAGCGGCGCATCCGCTCCTCGGCGACGCGCACCGCCGCCTGGAGCATCGCGAGCAGGCACTCCTGGGTGGTGACCCGCCAGTCGACCTGACCGGCCGCCTCCGGCACCGACTGCCCGCCCTTGAGGTCGGCGAGCCAGGACACGATCCCGGAGCGCTTCTCGGCGGCCAGGATCAGCTGCAGAGCGCGGGACTTGCCGGCGCCGGTGGTGCCGAACAGGGCGCCGCGCTGCGCCCCGGAGCCGGGGACGTAGAGGCGAATCTGGGCGGGCTGGCCGTCGTGGTAGCGGCCCACGGTCAGCCAGCCCTGCGCGTCGATCACCAGGTCTTCGCCGCAGACCGGTTCCAGCTTCTCCAGCGGCGGGTCGCGGTAGATGGTGACCAGGGCGCGGGTGAGGCCGTCCGTCTCGACCGCCATGCAGGAGGTGTCGAGGATCTCCAGGGAGGAGGCCAGGGCCCGCAGGTCGTAGGTGAGGAGCTTGCCCGGAGGGACCTGGACCTCCAGCTCCATCACATCGACGTCCAGGCCGAGCGGCGCCGGGGCCATGGTGGTGGTCATTCGGGGCGCAGCACCTCTTCCATCTCGCCGGTCTTGGTGTTGCCTCGCCGGATGGCGATCAGCTGGGAGTGGGGCATGGCGCCGGGGGCGATCTCCTTCTCCCAGCGGGTGAACGGGTCCATCTCCTGCTTGGCGACGTCGGCGCCGGTGCGCTCGGTGACGACCAGCTGGCGGCGGCCGGCGCCGTGGCCCTTCACCGGCGAGATGGAGATGAACTCCTCGGGGATGTTGGTGATCGCCGAGATCGCGGCGATCGGGATGTCCGGCACCGGGCGGCCGCCCTCGGCGACGATCTGCGCCCGCCACTCGGTGCGGCCCTCGAACACCGCGTGCTCGAGAAACGTGCCGGCCGCCGGGGACCGCTCCATCTGCGCCCACTGCGCCCAGGAGAGCACAAGCTGATCCGCCAATGTGGTGGGAACCAGGGCCTGCGGCCGGTAGTCCGGAGTGGCGGGCACCTGGGCGCTGGGGTGGACCAGTTCGCGGGCCAGGCGGGAGGGGCGCTGCCACCAGGTGACGCCCGTCCAGACGGCGACGGCCAGGCCCTCGCCCCAATGCACGCCCGGGATGATCCGGAAGGCGACCATCTCGCCGAGCGCGATCGCGGACGGCGTCGCGTACAGGGCGCTGAGCACGCCGGGGGTGCTGCGCCGCCAGGGCTGGATGGAGACGGCGGCGGACAGGACGGTGGTGCCGAGGACGACCGGGGTCGCGACGGGCAGCACGTGCGGGGTGAAGATGCTGGCGGTCAGGGCGGCGGCCCCGGCCGCGGTGGCGGCGCGGCCCGCGAGGTGGCGGGCTCGGTCGAGCTTCGGCACGGCGGATTCTCCTCTCGGGTCAGGAGGCGAGCAGGTGGACGAGGGCGGCGATCAGCAGGAGCGCCAGGACGGCGAAGGGGAGCAGGCCGAACAGGCGCCGGCCCTCGTCGGCCGGGTCCTCCTGCCGGGTGGTCAGGAAGCGGAAGTAGCTGTCGTTGTCGGGCACGGCGGGTTCTCCTCTCAGCGGGCAAGGCGGGCGTAGAACTCGCCGAGCAGCCACAGGGCGCCGGCGGTGATGACGAGGGCGGCCAGCAGACGGGCGGGCAGGGTCTGCGGCTTGGTGGTGTCGCGGTTGTCGCGGGCCACGGGGGCGGTCCTTCCGGGTGCGGGTGCGGCGCTGCCCGGCACCGCGGGGTGCGGTGCCGGGCAGCGGGCGGGTTGGTGAGGGTGGGTCAGCGGTTGGCGTAGAACTCGCGGTTGGCCGGTTCGACGGGCATGTTCTGGAACGCCTCGGTGACGGCGCCGTAGTCGGCCTGGTGCGCCTCGGAGGCCTCGTCGAACAGGCTCGACATCTCCTCGCACTCCTGGGCCATGGTGGTGGCGTTGGCGAGCGCGCCGCGCATGATGTTCGCGGCCTCGTGGTGCTCGACGACGGTGTCGGCGTCGACGTTCATTCCGGAGGCCATCTCGGCGAGCTGGTCGACGCTGGCCGCGCAGTCGCCGACGTACTCGAACGTGGACTTGGCGAGGGCGGCCATGTGGCGCAGGGCCAGGCCGGCCTTGGCGAGGCGGGCGATCAGGATGCCGTAGCGGACGCCGTCGGCGACGACTTCGACGGCAGCGGAGACGGCGCCCCGGGCGGCGGGAAGCAGGTCGGACACTGCTTACTCCTTGTGGTAGTGGGTCTCGGCCGGAGCGGCGTAGCCGTGGTCGCGGGTGACGTCGGCGGGACGCTGGTGCTTGGCGGCGGCGTTGTCGGCGGCGGTCTTGATGGCCTCGGACGCGGCCGGCAGGGCGGCGGCCAGGGCCTCGGCCTCGGTCTTGACCCGGCCGGCCTTCTCCAGCAGCCGGTTGCAGTAGCCGAGCAGGCGGCCAGGGATCTTGAGCTGCATCACCTGGGCCTTGAGGTTCTCCAGGTGGTGCTCCAGGTCCTCGCACGCCGACGCGGCGTCCTTCGCCTCGTCGACGCGGTCGAGGATCTCCTCGGCGGCGGCCTCGTCGGCCTCCACCAGGTCGTAGATGTTCAGTTCGGAGTCGGCCGACGGCGCGTACACCTCGACGGATGCGGTCATGTGGTTCCTCACGGCGGTGGTCGTGCCGCCCCCAGCCACCGCGGCGGACCCGGTGGCGGGGAGAGCGGCGGGCGGGGCGGGCGGCGGGGGCTGCTTGGGGATGCGCTCCAGGGTGATCACGGTCTCGTGGACCATCCCGGGCGGCCGCTTCGCCCGGCCCCGGTCCGCCGAGGGCCCCGGGCCGGTCCGCGTGCCCGACGACGTCGACGACCGGGAGCCCGTCGTGGAGCCGGTGGCGGAGGTGCGGGCGTTGGTGCGCTCCCAACGGGCCCGCGTCCCGGCCTTCGCCGAGGTGGTGCCCGTCGAAGACGGGCCGCCCGCGGCCGGCCCGGAGGCCGGACGGCTCGCCCCGCGCCTGGGCCGCTTCGCCCAGGCGGCCTTGGCCTTCGCCGAGGCCCGCTTCGCGTAGGCCCTCGGGCCCTTGCCCGAGCCGCTGGTCTTCTTCGCCTTCGCGGTGGTGGCCTTGGTCGTCGAGGCGCCGGGCGCCTTGCCCTTGGTGGGCGGCTTCACCCCGGCCTTGGTAGAGCTGGCCGTCGTCATCTTCGGCGTGCCGGATCCGGTGGCCGCCGCGGGCTTCTTCTTCTCCTTCTTCTTGGGCTTGCGCTTCTTCGGCACCCGCCAGACCGGGGTGTGGTTCTTGCGGCGCTTGTCGAGGCGCCGCTCAGCCTCTTCGCTGATCGCCTCGCCCAGCGTGGTGCGGCGCCCCGGATCCGAGCCCGACCCGCTGCCGGCGCTGCCCTTCTTACTTCCGCTGGTGGAGCCGCCCGAGCCCGAGCCGCCGGAGCCGCCCTTCTTCGTGCTGGCGGACCCGCCCGACCCGGTGCCCGACGAACCACCGGAGCCCTGCTTCGCCCCGGCGGTGGAGCCGCCCGCCGCCGAGCCGCCGGAGCCGGAGCCCTTCTTGGAGCCGGACGAGCCGGACGAGCCGGTGCTGTCCTTCCCGTTGGCGCCGGACTTGCCGTCGGTGTTCTTGCGGTCCTTGTCCTTCCCGCGCTTCGACCGGTCCGGCGTGGCGCCGGAGGTCTCGTCGCGCTGGCGGTCCGCCAGGCCGCGGCCCCGGCCGGGCGAGCGGCCGGCCCGTGTCGTGAGGCTGGCGTCCGGCCTTGGCCGGTCCGGGCCGCCTCCCGTCTTGCTGCCCGGGCCTCGCTGCTGGGCGCCGGGCCGGTCGCCTCCCTTGCCGGAACCGGGCTGGTTGGAGCGGAACGTGGCGGGCACCTGGGCGGGGCCGCGGCCGGCCTGCCCGCCGCTGCCGCCGCCGGAGCGGCCGGACCCTCCGGCTGCGCCCTGGCGCTGGCGGGCCTGCTGGCCCCACTCCGGGCCGGACTGGACCCGGCCGCCGCCCGTCGCGGCGGAGGTCTTGGCGGCTTTGGCGTCCTTCGCCTTCTCTGCGACCTCCTTCACCTGGTCGGCGCGGGCCTTGATCCAGGACGCGACGCCGACCGTGCCACGGGCCGCCGCGAGGGCGATGGCGGCGAAGGTGACCATCGACAGCGCGACCGCGTCGCGGACCGGGGCCGGGCCTCCGCCCGGGCCCGGCGCGGGGGAGGCGGAGGTGGTGGCGACGGCCACTTCCCCGCCCCCGGCTGCGCTCTCCGGCAGCGTCGCCGGAAGGACGGCCGGGGCCGCCGGACGGCGGTGGCGGACCCGGGGGAAGGAGGGCGGCGAGGCCGCGGCGGCGGGTGCCGCAAGCGCCGGGGAAGGTGCCGGCGCGGGGGTGTTCGGGGGCGGCCCGATGGGCGGGCGCAGACCGATCCGGGGGTGCAGGGTGACCACGTTTCCGTCGTCGGAGTCGCTCAACTCGCCCTCCTCTCAATGTTGACAGTCAGTCACTGGTCTGGGAGCCTCGCGCGCGCGCGTCGCGCGCGCGCCTTGGGGCCCCGTGATGAGCTCGCGGAGCCGGTGATGATGATGATTTCGGGGCCCTGGCCCGGTCACCCTCCGTGCTGGTTGCACCAGGCGTCGAGGTACTGCGCGAGCTCGTACCACTTGGTCGGATCGCCGTTCTTCTCGGCGAATTTCGCGATCGCGCGGGCCCGGTCGAGCACCACCGAGGCGAGCTCCTGGTCGCTCTGCGCAGCGTCCTGGCGGTCCTTGTAGAACTTCGTCAGGTTCGCCAGGCGGCGCTCCATCGCCTGGCGCGCCGCCTTGTCGAGTGCCGTGCCGCTCACTGGCCGGTGCCCGTCTTGAACATGTCGAAGACCGGCGGGTAGGCGGGCTGCGCGGGCGCGCCCGCCGGCTGTCCGGCCCCATCCGGTCCGGCCTGCCCGGCAGCGTGGACCGCCATCTGGCGCACCAGGTCGTTGACGTTGCCCGCGGTGCGGGCCACCTGCGCGCCCTTGCCGCTCTTCTCCAGGGCCTTGGCCTCGGCCTTCGCCTCGCGGCGCTTGGGCAGCTCGACGTAGAGGTCCTGGTGGGTGGCCCGCAGCTTGCCCGCGAGGGTGATGATGGCCTGCGCGTGGCCCTCCATCAGGTGCAGCAGCCGGGCCGTCTTCCAGGCGTGGAAGGCGGCCTGGAGGCCGTTGTCGCCGGCGGGCGGGTTGTGCTTGAGGTCGCCCTGGAGGTCGTTGGCCAGGGCGCGGAAGTCGTCGCGGTGGTCGCGGAAGATCTGGCGGATCTGGTCGGTGTACATCGCCATGCCGCCGGGGGCGAGGAGCTGGTCGGACTTCCATCCGAAGTCGCTGGTGTACTCGTCGTCGTGGGCCACGGTGGCCGTCCTTTCACGCGCTGGTGGGGAAGGTTGTCGACCCGGGCTCCGGCCGGACGGCCGGGTCTTATGGTGGTGGTCGGTGCCGTCGGCACCTTCGGCAGCCACCAGGGCGAATCCCGCGCCCTGGTGGCCACCGGAGAGGCCGAGTGCTCGTCGGTCAGCTCGCCTTGGCGAGGTCGCGGTAGGCGGAGACGCGCCGCGACGCGGTGGACTTGGAGACGCCGAGCTCGTCGGCGATCGGCTGCAACGGCAGCTTCTCCGGCGGGCCCTGATGCCGTTGCACGTGCCGAGTGATGACCTCGATGTCGGTCTCGGTCAGGACCCGTGCAACGCTCACCGTCGTTGCACCGGCGCTCGACGACGCGGCGGCGGGCGTTGCGCCCGACCCAGGCGTTGCAGCCGTTGCAGCCGTTGCGTTGCAGCCCGTTTCACCGGCCGCCAGCGCCAGCCGCGTTGCAGCGCCGACCGTTGCACGACTCCCGCCACCAGCGGTTTCACCCGGAGCGGCGGGCCGTGCAACGGGCGCGGGCGCAACAGCCGGGGCCGGTGCCGGGGCGGGCTGAACCAGGGCCGTTGCAGCGCCCGTTTCAGTCCCGTTCGGCTCCGTTGCAGACGGCTCGTCCGCCGAGTCGGTGTCGTCGTCGTGCGTTGCAGGGGCGTGCGGGATGAGCGCGTGGACGCGCCACACGACGATCGGTGCGATGCATGCAACGCCGACGATCAGCTGCCACTTGGCGTGCCACGTTCCATCCGCGCCCTGCTCGACACCGAGCAGGTGAGCGTCGGCGATGTGGAACACCGCGTTCGCGATGATCATTGTTGCCAGCGCGACGGCGACCTCGCCCGGCTTGCGAGCGCGGATCGCGGACATCGCCCACACGTCGATCGCCACCGGCAGGAGCCAGCCGATCGCGGCCGGGATGCCGACCAGCATCGCCAGCGCGTACTCGCCGCTGGCGGTCAGGCCGACGCCGGCGCCCAGCGCCAGCCACGGCGCCTTCGTCCACGCCCAGCCGGTCAGCTGGGTGGTGCGGCGCCGGGCCTTCGAGGCCCAGCCGCGCTTGCGCGCCGCCTGCTTGGCTGCGATCCGCCGCTCCTCCGCGACCAGGACCTGGACCCTGGCCTCGGCCTCGACCACCTGCCCGGCCGCCCCCTTGATGAGCTGCTCGGCCTCGATCCGGGCCTGGTTGACGATCCGCTGCGCCTCCGCCTCCGCCTTGCCGCGCAGCGCCTTGGCCTGGCGCTCCACCTCGGTGGCCCGGCTCTCGGCCCCGGTGCGCAGGGAGTCGGCGTGCTGCTGGCCGCGCTCGCGCAGGCCGGCGGCCTGGCGGGCGGCCTCCTCCCGGATGGTCTCGGCCTCGTTCTCCGCTTCCTCGCGCAGCCGCTCGGCTTCGGCCTGGGCGGCCTCGCGGATCTCGTCCGCGTCCGCCCGGGCCGTGTCCTCCAGACGCGCGCGCAGTTCCTCGGCCTGGCGACGCAGGTCCTGGGCCTGCGCCTCGGTGGCGTCGGCGAGCTCGCGGGCCTTGGCGGCGGCGGTGTCGCGGATGCGTTGGGCATCGGCGGCCGCGTCCGCGCGGGCTTGGTCGGCGGCGGTCAGGGCGTCGCGGCAGGCCTGGTCGGCCAGCGCCCGACGGCCCGCCAGGTCCTTCTCCGCCTCGGCCTGGTAGGCGTCGACCCGGTTGCGGGTGCGCTCCAGGGCCTCGGTGGCGTCGGCGAGCTGCTCGCGGGCGGTGGTGAGGTCGGAGTCCGACTTGCGGCGGATCTGCCGGGCCTCGGTCTCGGCGGCCTCCACGACCTGGCCGGCCGTCTCGGTCGCATCCGCGATGATCTGCTCGGCGACCTGTCCGGCCTTCTCCTCGGCCTCGGTGAATGCCGCGGCCGCCTGCCGGGCCTGCTCCTTCGCCTCGGCGAGCAGCTGCTCAGCCATACGGTCAGCCTCGGCGCGGACCTGGTCGGCCGTCGCCTGGGCGTCGGCGAGCGTCTTCGCGGCGCTGGCCTTGGCGTCGGCGAGCAGCTGCTCGGCCTCGGCGCCGGCGGTGGCCGCGCTCTCCTGGCGTAGCGCCTGGGCGTCCTGCTCGGCACCGGCCAGGAGGTCGGCCGCCTGCTGCCGGGCGCCGTCCAGGATCTGCGCCGCCTGGTCGTCGGCGGCCTGGGTGAGTGCGGCGGCGTCGGCGGTGGCCTTCTCGGCCAGGCCGAGGAGGTCGGCGGCGCGGTCGCGGGCGTTGGCCAGCTCCTCGCGAGCCTGGTCGAGCACCGCGTCGGCCGCCTGGTCGACGACGGGCGCCGGGGCAGTGGGCTGCTCGGCCGCGACCGGGGTGGTCTTCTTCGTGGGGGGCTTCGCCGCGGTCGTGCGGCGCGCCGGGGTGCGTCGGGTCGCCACGAGGGCTCCTCCTCTATATATGCGCGCGGGGAACGCGGTGGTCAGCGGCGGCGGAGCCAGGCGACGCGGTCGGCGTTGCCGTCGGCGTCCATCACCAGCCGGACGTAGCGGGCGACCTCCTCACCGCGGGCGCAGCAGCCGCGCCAGGTGAAGGCGGCGGCGAAGGTGCCGGTGCGGAAGGCGGCGGCAGCCTCCAGATCGCCGTCGGCGATCCGGGCCTTGATGTCGCGGGTGAGCTCCCGGTGTCCCAGGAACTCGGTGACGGTGTCGGTGACGACGTTGCGCAGGCGCTCGAACATCGGGGCTGCTCCTCTCCGGTCCCGCCGGAGTCGGCGGGCGGTGCGTCGGGCACCGTCGAACACCGCCGCGCCCCGCACCCGGCGATCCGGGGCGGGGCGCGGCGGCGAACGACAGCAACCGGCGAACTCAGATCCGGTTGGGCTGGACGTCGAAGAACAGGGTGCTCGCGCCGGCCAGCTGCGGGGTCTGGCGGACCATCTCGCCGATCAGCCAGGCGTAGAGGTCGTGGCGGCTCATCCCGGTCGGCGAGCAGGTGCCGGAGGACGTGGAGACCATGTAGCCGACGCCGTTCGGCATCGGCTTCTGGAGGGTGATGACGTACTGGTGCGTACCCTGCTGCGGCACGGCAGCGGCGGGGGACTGGGCGGTGGCGGTCTCGGACATCTGATCTCCTGTGGTTGGAGGGACGGTGCGTCGGGCACCTTCGAACACCGCCGCGCCCCGCTCCCGGCATGGGGGAAGGGGGGCGCGGCGGCGAACGACAACCAACCGACGTGGTGGTCAGGCCTGGTGGTCGCCGGTCAGGTTCGCAACCTGGCGCAGGTGCTCGCGCTGGCGCTCGACGGCGTTGAAGACGTCCTGGTTCAGCGGGTTGCGGCCCCAGCTGTCGTAGTCACTGCGGGCGCCGATCTCCCAGGCGGTGTCGAGGCCTGCCTTCGCGGCAGCCTCGCGCTGGGACAGGTTGCTGTAGTTGTGCGCGGCGTGGACGTCGACGATGGCCCGGGCCTTGCGGTCCCAGGCCGCGGCTGCCGTCAGCGCCTTCTCCTGGGCGGTGACCAGCTGGAAGACGGTCGAACGCCACTGGGTGTCGGCGGTGGAGTCCAGGGAGGCGAAGAGCTGGTCCATCTCCTGGCGGGCCTGGGTGTAGGCGGTCCACGGCTCGGTGGCGCCGATGCCCGCGGCCTTCAGCTCGCGGACGTACCTGGCGTCGAGCCACAGCCTGTGGGCGTCCTCGTACTCGGCGGCCAGGGCCTCGCGGGCGGCATGGGTGAGGGACTCGTCCCGCCATGCCTCCGCCGGCATCACCGGTTCTTTCTCGGTACCCGTGAACGGCTTGAAGGTGAAGATGAGGTTGTTGAACTCGGTCTTCGCGGTGCCCTGGTAGTTCTGGTGGTGACGGCCTTCGAGCTGCTGAGCGATCTTGTCGAAGTCGCCGAGGCTGATCACGAACATGGTGTCCTCCGTGGAAGTGGTGGAGCCGGTGCGCCGGGCACCCTCGAACACCCCCGCAGCCAGCGGTCTGGGGCGGGGGCGAACGACAGCAACCGCTGCGGGGGTCAGGCGGTGTGGGCGAGCTGCTGGACCGCGGCGGTGGTCACCGGGTGGGCGATCTCGTCCAGGACGTGCTGCCAGGCCGGGCTGGCGGCCTCGCGCCGCGCCCACGGGTCAGGGTCGTGGGTCAGCTGCCAGGCCGCCCAGGCCTGGGCGAAGCTCTCGTCCTCGGGCTGCGCAATAACCTGGTCGCGCTCGTGGTCCCAGGCGGTGCAGTGCCGGCGGATCCGGTCCTCGCCGACGGTGCGCACGGTGATCTGCCAGGTCGGCCAGCCCTCGCGCGGGCCCGGGTCGATCGCCAGGACCTCGTAGGGGGTGTCGGTGGAGTAGGCGGAGTAGGCGGAGCGGTAGATGCCGCCGACGCGGCGCGGGCCGATCACGCGGGCGATCCAGCGGCGGGTGCTGTCCGCCTCGTAGTACGCGCGGCGGGCGGGGGACGAGGTGCGGGCGCGGTGCTTCATGACGGCCTCCAAGGCGGGATGTGCGGGCGCCCGCTGCGCCCCGGGCCGAGGTCCAGCGCACAGCGGGTCTCCCTCTGGTGGGGTGCCGCCGACCGGAGGGGTCGGCGGCGGTCGTCACTTCTGGGCGTCGGCCTTCTCGACCTAGTCCTCGGGGCTGCTCATCGGCCACCGCCGGCCGGGGAGGGCGGGGCCGGGGGCGCGGGCGCGGGCGCGGGCGGTTTGGTGGCGCCGCCGTTGCCGTTGGCGTACGCGCGGCAGACGTGGGTGATGGTCACTGAGTGCCTCCGGTCTGCTGCTGGCGGAGCTGTTCGGCGAGCTGGCGCTCGGCGGCGTGCTGCGCCTCCAGGCGGGCGATCTGCTCCTGGATCTGGCGCTGCAGTTCGGCTGCGGCCTGATCGGTCATCGGGGTCAGCCGGCCAGGGGGAGGGTGTGCAGGGCGGCGACGGCGGAGGCGGCGGTCGGGAGCGGCCGGGGCTGGGCGGGGACGGTGGTGGTCCGGTCGGCGATCGTCTCCAGGAGGTCGGGCGACTCGGTGCGCCGGCGGGCCTGGGGGAGTCCGGCCGGCCACTCGCGGGCGCGGTCGGCTCGGACCCGGCGGACGGCGCGGTCCAGCAGGACGAGAAGGCCGTCCAGGCCGCAGTGGTCGGTGGGGTAGTGGCCGGCGGCGACGTCGGCCCACACGTCCTGGGTGACGTCCTCGTCCAGGCTGGTGGCGTCCGGGCCGATCTCGGCGAGGCGCTCGGTCGCGGCGGCGAGGAGCCTGCAGGAGTAGCGGGTGTAGAGGTCGAGGAGGGTGTCCTCGTGCGCGATGATGGTGTCCACGGTCGTGTTCCTCTCGTCTACTGCTGGTGGGTGGTGCGACCGGCAACGGCCCCGGGGCGCAATCCCGGGGCCGTACCTGTTTGTTCTGGCTGCTGTACGAGCAGCCACGGCCGCCGCCCACCCCGTCGTGCTCGGGGTGGGCGGCGGCCGTAACGGTTCGTGCTGCTGGTGGTGGGTCAGGCAGGGCGACGCCCGGGCCGGGTCTCGTCCGGCTCGGGAGCGGCGCCGAGGTACTGCCCGATGAGGTATCCGGGGACGATGGCCGCGCACTCGTGCCACGACGGCCGATCGCGTGCCGACGGGACGCGGGCCACACCCTGCTGCGCCCCGTCACGGTTACGGGCCAGGTAGGCGATCAGGTGGGTACGCATCAGGCCACCGCGCGCTGCGGGCGGGGGCTCTCGGCGGCGCGGGCGGGGGAGCTGGGTGCCGGTGCCGGGTGCGGTGGCGAGGGCGAGTTCGGTGGCGGCGGTCGGGTCGGCGGCGGTGTCGAGCCGGCCCGCCAGGTCCACCGGCGGGCCGTAGCGGAGGCGGTTCACCAGCAGGTCAGCGTTCCTGTCCAGGAGAGCCAGGACCTCGGTGAACGTGAGGGCGTGGGTGGCGGTGAACTCGACGGCGTGCAGCCACAGGTCGCCGCACAGGTCGTCGACGGTGTCCTCGTCGGTGTCGAGGCCGGCCTCGTCCAGGAGTTCCTGCACGAGGTCGCGCAGGCCGGTCGCGTACCAGGTGTAGGCCTCAGCGACCGTCCGGCTGGGGTTTTCGAACATCACGGTCTCCTCGTGGTGGGTGTCGCTGGGCAGACTGTTGTGCAGGCAAGGTGACGCCGCCGCCCACCCGGGATCGGGTCGGCGGCGGCCGTGGTCGTTCGTGCTGGTGGTGGGTCAGGCGACGGCGCGCTTGCGCACCGGGCTCGCTGCGAGCACCTCGTCTGCGGTGGGCCTCTGAGCGATCGACCGGGCTCCGACCGGCACCGCCGCGCCCTGGATCGGCGAGCGCGCACCGACCAGCGAGTCCCGACGGGTGGTGTCGGTGGCCCTGACGACCTCCTCTACGTCCGCCCACTGCTTGACCCGGCGGGCCGGGGCCGCCTTCGCGCTCTGCTTCTCCGACTTGAGCAGCCGCGTGTGGGCGGCGAGCAGGCTCAGGCCGTCGCGGCACTTCACCTCGTCGATGCAGACCGCGCAGCTGGCGCGGTGGCGGCTGAGGTTCACGTACGCGGTGTCGGCGGTGGCCGGGCTGTTCAGCGCCGGGGTGACCGGGGTCTTCACCTTGCGCAGGACCTTGGTCGACCGGCGGGCTGCGACGTCCGCGCTGGCCTCGACCCGCTGCTCCTGCCACCGAACCAGCTCGACGTCGATGATGACCAGCCGGTTGGAGTTGCTGCAGCGACGGGCACCGGGGGTGCCGGCCTTCGTGGTGTGGTGCGGGGAGATCTTCCACTCCCGGCTCCCCTTGTTCAGGGTCAGCGGGCACCAGGTCCGACAGGCCGGGCAGGCCAGGACCTCGGCGCGATGGGTGAGCTGGACCGAGGTGAGCGGCAGCTTCGACACCAGAAGCGCCGGCTGGGAGGAGACGTTGGTCGTGCGGGTCCGGCTCTTGCGCTGCCGGGCGGTGGGGATCGCGGTCGAGGTGGTCATCGAGTGCTCCTCGTCTGTGCGGAGGGAGGTGAGGGCCGCATTGCGGTGCTCTCTCCGCCCGCCAGGCCGGCCGGAAGGTCCGGCGCCCTGACGAGCGGACAGCGCATCAGCACTGCTGCGAGGCAGTCGCATGGGTTTGGTGGAGCTACCCGGCACCCGAACTGTGGGCGGCGACTACCTGCGGTTTTCGTACTGCTCGGCGTTACCGACAGCACATCGACGCCCGGGTGGGATTACAGCTCAGCCCGTCCGTCGTCGCGGACCGTAACTGGTCCGGTGCAATCGAAGATAGGGATCCATTCCCCACGTGTCAAGATGGTTTAGTCATGTCGTGACGGGCGTCAAGATAATGACGTTTGTTGCTTGACGCGATAGCCTGTAGCCAAGCAGCCGCTCGATAGGAGACTCACGTTGAACGCCAACACCATCGCGGCCGAGATTCGGGAAGGGATTTCGGCCGGGCGCTACCGCCACGGGACGCGCCTCCCCGCCGTACGTAAGTTGGCGGAGGAGCGCGGCGTGAGTCAGCAGACCGTCGCTGCGGCCTACGCCCAGCTGGCGGCTCTAGGCATGGTCCGCACTGAGCCCGGCAGCGGCACTGTCGTCACCGCCAGCCGGACCACCGAAGCCCACCTGGGCACGTTCGGCCCCCCTGACTTGAGCGTGCCGATCTGGAAGCCGGCATTCGGTGGTGAGGCCAGCGAGGCCACCACCCTTGTCCGCCAACTGCCTGCACCGCCACATATGGCTGCGTGGGGGATCGCTGGCACCGATGTCGTGGAGCGCACGCGGGTCCGCTCGGTAGACGATGTCCCGGTCCAGCACAAGCTGACCATCGTGCCCTACGAGTTTGCCTCTCGTCAGCCTGAGGGCCACGAAGGGGTCCCACCCCTGCTGGCTCCGATCGGTGCCACTCGCATGTCCCCCCCGGCCGGAGTTCGCTTCGCTGACTGGCTCGGCTGGAACGTGCTGCGCACCGACACCGTGATCTCTGCCGAGCCCATGGATCAGGCCGCAGCAGCAGCGCTCGGCGTGGCAGAGGGCACCCCGGGCTTCCGGATCCTGAGCATCGCTCGCGATCCGCAGGAGTCCACGGTCTTTGTGACAGTCAGCACCACACCGCTGAATCATTTGCTGACACTGAGCATTGCCGGCTGACCACGTGGCCATCGGCCGGTGACTCCGGTGGCCACGTGACGGCGAATCGGCTGCTTCAAGATCTCTGTCTCTCATGGGATACATCACAGCGGCCATGTAGCTGACAAAGAATCACATGGGCGTCATCAGCTCCATCAACACGTTCATACACACGTATTCACATCTGCGTACACACGGGTTTTGGCTGGTCAGCCCTAGGCTGCCGGGCATGGTGACACTGGAGGGTGGGGGCATGGCCAAGGGACGTGCGGGGTGGCGGCCTGACCTGCTGCGTGCGCAGCGGGAGGCGCACGGGCTGACGTTGGAGAAGGCGGGGGAGCGGCTGCGCCAGGTCGCCGAGGAGGCGAAACTCAAGGGCATCCCGGCCGCGAACCCGCAGACGTTGTGGCAGCACGAGCAGGGGGAGGTCTATCCCGGCCCGCACTACCGTCGGGCGTACTGTCTTCTCTACAGGGCGACGGATCCTGAGCTCGGGTTCCGAGCCGCACTTCCGGGCGAAGAGACGAAGTTCCGTCTGACGCCGGCGAGCGACGATCACAACGGGACGCACGTGCTCGCTGTCGAGCGGGCAATCCACCGGATCGCCCCCGGCAACGACGAAGCCGACCACATGGGCGTGCAACAGCGGATCCTGGACGCCTGGAAGCGCCGACACACAGGCGGCGACCCGCACCGGCCGGTCGTGGTCCTGGTCGGCGGCTACGCCGGGTCCGGGAAAACCGAGTTCGCCCGATTCCTGGCCCAGCTGACCGGCTGGCCACTGCTGGACAAGGACCCACTGACCCGACCGCTGGTGGAACGGCTGCTGGTGGCACTCGGCGGCGACCCGAACGACCGGCACACCGACCTGTACCGCGACCAGGTGCGCAACGTGGAGTACGACTGCCTGATGCAGGCGGCCTGGGCCAACATCAACTGCCGTATCAGCACCGTGCTGTCCGCGCCGTTCATCGCCGAGATGACCAACACGGACTGGATGCAGCGGCTCACGAACCGGTGCTCCTCGCTCGGCGTCGACGTTGCGCCGATCTGGGTCCAGTGCGACCCGGAGTCGATGCGCGAGTACATCACCTTCCGCTCGGCCGCCCGGGACGCCTGGAAGCTGCAGCGCTGGGACGAATACCTCCAGACCATCGACACTGACCTGCGGCCGGCCGTGCCGCACCTGGTTGTCGACAACCGGCTCGGCGCCGCGATCTCCCTCGCTGACCAGGCCCGCCAGGCAATCCGGGAGGTCTACGCATGAACGAGGCGCCCGCCGTACGCGGCGTGATCCTCTACGGCCCGCCGGCCGCGGGGAAGGACACCATCACCCGGGCCCTGGCCGATCTCGACTCCGCCTTCTCCTTGTTCTCGCGGGTGAAGGTGGGGCCCGGCCGATCCGCCGGCTACCGCATGGGCACGCCCGAGCAGTTGGAGGAGCTTCGGACTTCGGGCGCGGTCGTGTACGAGAACTCGCGGTACGAGAGCACGTACGTGACGGATCGGCCGGGGCTGGACACTGCGTTCACAGCTGGGGTTCCGGTGATGCATCTGGGCCAGGTCGACGGGGTGCGGGCCGTGCTCGACGGGTACCCGGCACAGTGGCTGACCGTCCTGTTGTGGTGCCCGCGGGAGGTGACCGAGGCCCGGTCTGCTGGCCGGGGCGACGCGGACACTCCGGCGCGGCTGGCCGCGTGGGATGCGACTCGGGCCGACCTCGACGCCAACCCGGGCTTCCGGTTCGATCTGACCATCCGCACGGATTCGGTCGCGCCTGCGGCGGCGGCCGCGCAGATCCGGCAGACGCTCACCACGCCGCGCGGCGACGGCGAGCTGGTGATGGTGGACTTCGACGACACGCTGATCGACCGGCTCGCAGCGGTGACGACCTGGGTGACCGGATACTGCGCGGGGCACGGCCTGGGTCCGGAGGTCGAGCAGCGGATGCTCGATGCCATGCGCATCCGGGCGGACCGGGACGTCATCGAGGGCCTGTGTGCGGAGCTCGGCCTGCCGGAGTCGGCTGACGAGCTCTGGTCACGGTACGAGCCGGAGCTCGCCATGTCGGTCCAGCCGTTCCCCGGTGTGGTGGAGGCGCTGGCCGCTGTGCGGGAGGCTGGCCGCCAGGTCGTCGTCGTCACCAACGGCGGCGCGCAGATCCAGCGCGCCAAGCTGAAGGCCTCCGGCATCACCGACGTGGTCGCCGACGTGTGTATCTCCGAAGAGATCGGCGCCCGGAAACCGGACCGCCGGATCTTCGAGGCCGCGGCCGCCAGTGTCGGCCGGGACCTCTCCCAGGGCGGGTGGATGATCGGGGACAACGCCGAACTGGACGTCGTCGGCGGCCGGGAGGCCGGGCTGCGCACCGTCTGGATTTCACATGGCCGTACCTGGCCGGGCGGGGTGGGGCCGGACCTCATCGCCCGGACTGCCGTGGAGGCCCTCGCTCTCGTCCGCAGCGGTGGTGACCGGTGACGTCGGATCAGCCGGTTGTTGGCGTGCTGCACCCTGGCAGCATGGGCGCGGCCGTCGCGGCCTGCGTGGTGTCGGCGGGCACCCGGGTACTGTGGTGCCCGACCGGGCGCAGCGCCGCGACCGTTCGGCGCGCCGAGCAGGCCGGGCTGGAGCCGGTGGCCGAGCTGTGCGAGCTGCTGGAGCGGGCCGAGGTCGTGCTGAGCCTGTGCCCGCCGGCCGTTGCCGAGGACATCGCCAGCGAGGTCGCCGGGTATGGGTTCGCTGGTGTGTACGTCGAGGGCAACGCGATCAGCCCAGAGCGGGTGCGGCGGATCGCCGACCTGGTGGGCCGGAGCGCTCGGGCGGTGGTCGACGGCTCGGTGATCGGCTCCCCGCCGGTCGGCGGCAAGAGCACGCAGTTGTTCCTCTCCGGCCCGCCGGATGCCGCCCAGCTGGTCTCGGGACTGTTCTCCGGAACGGCGGTCTCGACGCCGGTCCTGGGACAGGAGATCGGTCAGGCGTCCGCGCTGAAGGTCTCCTACACGGCCTACCAGAAGGCGTCCCGGGTCCTGGCTGCGCTCTCGTACGGTCTGGCACAGCATCACGGCGTCGACCAGGCGCTGCTGGACGTGGCCGGCAAGCGGTCAGGCAGCTACCTGGTCGAGACCGACTACATCGCCAAGACCGCAGCCCGGGCGTGGAGGTGGGCGCCGGAGGTGGAGGAGGCCGCCGACACGCTGCGGGCGGCGGGCCTGCCAGACGAGGTGCTGCGTGCTGTGGCCGAGACACTCCAGCGTTGGACGGACACGAAGGACAACCGCGAGCTCTCGGCTGAGGATGCCCTCAGGATTCTGCGGGAGCGCATGTGAATGGGGGCTTGCCGGGTCGTCAGGCTGCTGGAGCGTCAGATCGACACGGTGAACGCATCGCTACTCCGCGTCCTAACCGCAGGGGTAGGCTGTGCCGAGAAGTGATCAAAAACGACTTCGCCGCCCAGGCTGTGAGGGCCCGGGCGGCGGTGAAGTGGATCGGCGCCCCTGGCCGGGGGCCCGTCCCGGTCAACCACGAGAAGGGTGGTGACGTGATGAAGGGTACCCGTGGCAGGGTCCCCATGAACGCGCGGCACCCCGCCGTGGAGTCGACCGGTTCGAGGTCGCTTCGGCGGGGTGCCGTCGTCGTGTTCGGACACACCTCTCCCCCGCAGGGGGTCGGTGTGACTTAGTCGTCTTGGGGGCGCCGGCCTTTGGCGAGGCCAGCAACCCCGGGTCGCTTCCAGTGGATGGCACCACCGTTAGCGGTCCTACGAATCCGCTCGACTAGCAGGTCGAGCGATGGCCCGGAACGGGCTCCGGTTTGGCGGCCGGGGCTCGCGATGGGCGGTACTTCGGTTCGGGATGAACCAACACCCCCGAGGGGGCGCTTTACCGACCCCCGACGAAGGGGGCCGTTGCCTTACTCACGTACGAGCAGGAGGCTCTGTCATTTTGCAGCAGCTCAGCACCCCTTTCCAGTCTTCCCATGCCACGGCCGACGGGCGTGGTGTCCCCGGTTTGAGCTCGGACGATGCCCTCGGGGAGGGGGGAGAGATCTCCTCCCCCGTTCCTGCCATGGGATTCGTCGGGGGACCGGTTCAGGGACCGGTTGTCGAATCCGCCGCGCACGCTGTCGACAATGTGACACACATCACTCGTTCGGGTGAGGCTTCGAGTGTCACACGATCGAGTCCGAACCATGGGATTCCGGCCGTGCCGGTCGTTCCCGGCCAGCGGTCGGAGGCACGAACCGAACTCGCCGCCAGCGCACGGTGGACCGGCCAGCAGGACGCCGACAAGGCGCCGGCTGAGCAGGAGGAGGGCGTCAGCTCGTCGTTCCCGGTCCGTTTCCCCGTCGCCTGGCTGGGCCTGGCGACAGGAGATCAGGTCCGCGCGGCGACAGTCGTGGCGGACTACTCCCGTGGGAAGGCCGGCTACTGCTGGGCGGCGAACGCCACCATCGCCGCCAGCTTGGACCTGCATCCGAAGGCGGTGGCCGCGATGCTGCGCGAGGTCGAGGGCGTCCTGGTGCACAGCGTGCCGCGCAGTGGCGGCACGAGTGCCCGGCGTGTCGATCCGATCGGCCCGGACGTCCGGGCGGTGTGCATTTCGGCATACGCCCGCGACACCCTTTCCGGGAGCCGGTTCAAGGTGTATTCGGGGCTGAGCTACCGCGAGCACCTGGGCACGACGACCTCGGCGAGCCAGCTGGCGAAGCTGTGCTCGCTGGACGCCGAGACGACCCGCAGGGTCGCCAAGCAGTTGGTCGCCGAGGGCTGGGTCACCCGGCACGGAGACGAGGGGAACGCGTACCGGTACACCGTGAACCCGGCACCGGTGCGTGCCGCAGTCGCCGACGAGGGTCCGTCCCCCCAGTCGTGCGCGCCCGCTCCGCAGGACCTGATGGAGAGCAAAGAAACCCCCCTCGTTTCGGTTCCCACCACCCCCCCGGTTTCGGTTCCCACCACCCCCCTCGTTTCGACTCCCCAAACAAGCTCTCTTGATCAAGCTTTTCTGAACAAGCCGCCCAGCGCCGTTGGTGGTTGCTGTTCCGGCAAAGCCGACACGTCCGTACCGCGCGACACGGGCGTGCGCGAGACCTGGGCCGCCCCAGCGGTCGAGCTGGTACCCGCCGTCGCTGAGCGGGCCGCCGTCGGACCGCGCCCAATCGCGGCTTCGCCGGAACCGCAGAAGACCCCCATCGCGAGCACGATCAACCCGACTATCGGGACCGCCGTCCTGCCGCTGGTGACCGTCAGCACCAACGTCCACCAGGTCCTGCGCCTGGTGCCGGACCTGGTGGACCGGATGAACCGCTGGCAGCAGCGGGAGATGGCCCAGGCGATCGGCCAGGCGATCCACGAGGCCGGCGGGGACGTCGAGCGGGTCGCCGACCGGCTGCTGCGCCGCTACGCCTCGCTGGAGCGCGGCAAGGTCCGCGACCCGTACGCCTGGCTGCTGCACCGCGGCCTGCCCCGACGCGGCTGCCACCGGCCCAGCTGCGAATCCAGCACGGACGTCGAGCGCGGCGGGGACTGCCAGACGTGCGCGTACCACGTCGAGGGTGCGCAGCACCGGGCCGCGATGCGGCGCCAGGCCAAGCGGGACCTCGTGCTGGTTGAGGCCAACACCAGGTCCGGCATTGCCCTGGCCCCGGTGCCAACGGACAACCATGGCCCGGTTGACCAGGCAGAACAGCAGCGCTTGGCCTACTGTGACCGCCACCGCCGGACCGTGCTGCCTTGCGGTCTGTGCGCACCGTTGCCGAACCAGCCCGTCCTGCCCAGGATCCCTCGGGCGATCGACGGCGTCGAGCTGCCGCCGGTCACCGTCCCGGCCTGGATGACCGAGGACCACTCCGAGGGCATCAGCCTGCGTGAGCAACTGGCCGCCCGCCGCCGCGACCGCGCCCTCGCCGGGAGCCGCTGATGGCCGCCACCCACTGCTTCCGCCGCGTGCCCGCCGCCTGCGCGGCGCCCGCCGCGACGGTGCTGATCCGAGTGGACACCACCACCAGCAAGCCGCGCTCAATCGTCGGACTGCTACGGAGCCTCAGGCCCGCACAGCTTGCAGAGCCGGAACTGCGCTCCGCCCCGAGGCCCGGTGTGCGATCGCACCCACGCGGCGGCCTCATCGACAGTCAGCACCCGCACGTTGGAGCCCTGGTATCCGCGGTGCGCGAACTCCCGCAGCAGCCGCGCCTCGCGCCCCGCCGGATCCCGTCCCGGGCGGTCGGCCAGGGAACCGGCACTCTGGGATTCCTTGCAGACGGAGCGGTGCAACGTGCGCTTGCCAGCCGCGTACGGGTACTCGCTGGGGGCAGTGAGACGCTGCCCCTGAACGACCGCCTCAGCCCTGAGCGCGTCGAATGCCGGCTTGGCATCAGCGCAGACTGTGCACCCCACCGGGCAGTCGGAGCCCCAGGGCGCGCTGCTGACAGGTTCGCCGTCCAGTCCGGGCGACGGCTCGTCGTACGCCTTGCGGATCTCCTCGGCGAGGCGAAGGAGCTGCTTGTGGAGCTCCTCGGCGGATGCACTCTGCCGGGCGACCAGGGACACCATCTCGATGACCGCGGGCAGCTCGATGGAAATTCCCCAGCCGACCTGTCCACGCCGCGCCGGGTTGTGGTGCAAGCCCCAGCAGAACTGCACGTTCTCCACGCGCTCGCTGCCGAGAGGAAGGTTTGCGGATCCGTCGATGGGCACGATCTCTTCCTCGTTCTCCCGTCCGATGACGTGCGCAGCGTACTGCCGACACCGCGATCGCATTTAGGCCTTCCCGGTCCTTCTCTCCGACACCGTCTGCCTTCCAGGCATCGGAGGCGGTGAGCACCCGGTGACCCAACCCCAGACCAGCGGCGCCGACCTCGCCCGCACCGCCCCGCGCGCTGCCCGCCAGGCCGCCCGCGCGAACGGCAACACCCCCGCCAAGCGCGGCACGCCTGCCATCCGGCAGTCCGGTGCCCGCAGCCGCGAGGCTCGGGAACCGCAGCCGATCGCGGACGTGTTCCTCGCCCTGGTCGCTGCCCACGGCTGGACGCTCGGCACCGCCGGTGGAGGCCTGCGCGACCGCTGGCCCGACATCGTCGGCCCCGATGCCGCCACCCACTGGCACCTCGCCGGCTACGACCCGACCACCCGCCGCCTGCGCGTGGTCGCCGACTCCCCGGCCTGCGCCGCATCCTCGCCGACCTCGAGCAGCTGCGCCCTGGCACCGTCCGGGCCATCGACGTCCGCGTCGGCCCCGCCCCCGTGGTGCAGCACGACCAGGACCCTGACGACCAGCCCACCCGCCGCGACGATCGGCCCGCCGCCCAGCCGACCCGGCCCCCGCTCGCCGACCATCACGCCTACCAGGAACTGCGCCGCCGGATGCGCGAGGACGCCGCCGCCCGCCAGGCCGCGCTCGACGAGGCCGCCGCCGGCCCGGAAGCGATCCTGCGCCGGAACTACAACCGGCTGCGCGAGCCCGAGGACATCGTGGTCACCGACGCCGACGACCACGCCCGGCAGCAGCGCGAACGCCACCGCGCCGCTCTCACCGTCGCCCGCGCCACCCGAGCCGGGGCGATCCCGCTGCGTCCGGCGTGCCCGGTCGCACGGGCCAGCACCGCGAAGTCGGCCTGAGTCACCTGATCGGGTGACACCAAACAGCCCTGCCCCACCTCAGACGGCCACTACTTTGGACTGCCGATCCGACCGCAGTGAAGGAAGCCACCGTGGGCAAGAAGCGCAGCACGACGAACACCAAGGCGAAGAAGGTCGTACGCCAGCGCACCGCCCGGTCCCTGCGCGGACTTCCGGCCTCGGACGGCCTGCTCCCGGAGTGGCGTCGCTTCCTGACCAGGTTCCCCACTGTCTGGGCGGCCGCGGAGGCCGCAGCCCAGGGCCGAGAGGTGCTGCTGGCCAGTCATGAGCACATCGACTTTCGCCGGCAGGTGCTGTCGACCGGGGACGGGGCGATCGTCGAGGACACGATCTACCCCCACATGGAGTGGCAGGACCTGATCGCCACGGCCTGGCTGAACCACCCCAACCCTGACCCCGAGACCGCCGAAGCGGTCAAGGCGTTCCTTTGGTCGGTCGTCCCGGACGGCACCCCAACCGACGGCCTCGCCGTGGTCCAGGAGCAAGGAGCCGGCCCCGTCCCGCTCTTCGGATACCGAAAGGCCACTTCGGCCGAGGATCTGGCCAGCTGGGACGAGGCCGACGAACGCAACGACTTCGGCCCGCTGCTTCTCGCGATGAAGTACTTCAGCGACGACCGGATCGACCCCACTCCCGACCAGGTCGACGACTTCCGCCGCCGCGGCCTGCCGGCCCGCGAGTGTTCCCAGTGCGGCAGCCTGGTCACCGACGGGCACTCCGACTGGCCCGGAGTATGGGTCGTGCTTGGCGAAGAAGGCGGTCCCGTCTGCCCCGATGCCGACAACGACGGGCACTGGGACGACGTCTACACCGTCACGGTCCACGGACCCCACCGTGTCGCCCTGCTCGCACTCCAAGGAGGCGCCGCATGAGCGACACCACCGAGACGTCCTGGCAGGAGTTGCTGGAGGATGTGGGCGGAACCTTCAACGGCTGCGGGATCAACGATGTCGCCGGCTCGGAAGGGCGCCCGGAGGCCGCAGCCTGGCTGGCGGAGACCGCCGTGGCCAGCGCAGATGGGCTGGCAGCGCTGCTGTCCTCCCCCTGGGCCCTCCACACTCCCGAGCAGGCCGGTGCCATCGCCGCAGCCCTGACCACGATCCAGCACCACGCCGCGCAGGCAAAAAGCCGGCTGCTCGATGTCCTGAAGGCCATGGAAGAACGCGGCGACGTGAACCTCCCCCGGCTCGGCAACGACCCGGACGAGCCGATCAAACTGGCAAGGGACCTGTTCAAGCTGGAACCGTCCCCGCGCGCCGCAGACCGCCTCTTCGCCCAGTTCTCCTCCATTCCCCTGCTGCGGCCCATGCCCAGCACGTTCGCCGAAAGCACTGCACCAGACAGCAGAACTGCTCGCGGACCTGGTCGTCCCCGGCACTACGGCTGAAATCTTCGAAGATCCTGATGACCCCCAGCACCAGGGGTTCGTTCAGCTCCAGTACAACGGCAAGCGCTGGCGTCTCTTCTTCTACGCAGGAGAGGAGGAGTGGTTCCTCGACGACTACCCGCAGGAACCCCTCTCCATGGTGATGCTGGGACGGTTCCCCCTCCTGGCCTCCCACCCCGCGAAGCTGGCCGGAGCAACCCGCGCCGTTCTGGCCGAAGCGGCCACGAAGGCCTGAGTAGGGCGCCCGCCCGATGGTGCCGCATGAGGCTGCCGACCACAGGCCCCGAAACGAGTAGCCTCACAGCAGACGAGAGATGGAGTAGCGCCATGAGTCAGCCCGTGCACGACGGAGTCGAGCTGATCCCCCAGCCCGAACAGAACCCGGCCGCTCTCAAGGCCGCCCTGGCCGTCGTCGCCGCGGACCGCCTCCCGGAGATGATCGACGGGCAGACGAGGGCCATGGCCGAGGCCATCGGCACGGGCAGCGTCCAGCCGATCCGCTCGTTCGTTGCGCACTGGGCCGCCGTCGTGGAGATCGAGCGGCACCCGGCCACCGCCCAGGCCTACCACCGGGCGAACTACCTCGCGAACCACGCCGGCACCGTCCAGGAGTGCCGGGAGCACGCCACCACCGTCGCCGAGCTCTACCGCGCCGCCTACGCGGCGGTGAACGCGTGACCTGGAGCTGGGAGTACCTTCCCAGCGAGCAGCACGTCACCGCCGGAGCCCCGGCCGACTTCCTCGCCGCCGTCGAGCAGCGGGCCGCCGAACTCGTCCGCGCTGCCGAAGCGCTCTACCTGGACGGCACTTCCTACCAGGGCAGCGGCGAGCCGATGCGCTACCTCGACGTCGCCGGCGGTCTGCTCGCCTACTATGTCGTCCCGCGCCTGGAGCTCGTCGTCGTCTGCCAGGTCACGCCACCGCCGACGCCCTGACCCCCGGCATCGCCGGGCCAGGCCGAGGGGGATTTGCGCTTTCCCCGGTGCCCGGCACAGCGTGATGGCACCATGAAGTGGCCATGGTCAGGCCCGAGTTCGGGGGTTGTCGTTGCCGGGTGACAAGCGGCGGATCCAAACGGCGGTGTTGGGCAGCTCGGCATCGGAGGAGCCGCTGATCCTGCCGCTCGAGGCAATCGAGCTGGACGCCGGCTGACCCCCGCCTGCGCGGGGAGGAGGCCATCACAGCGGTGAACCCGGCGGCTCGGGCGTGGGACCGCGCTGCCGGGCGGCCCTTTCTGGCACGCCTTCTCGGTCACCGCCAAGAGCGGCTACCTCCTGCTGGGCAACCTCGACCGCTCGCTTCGCCTGACCCTTGCCCGTCCCACCGAGATCGCACTCGCCGGCCTTCTTCTCTCCGGGTTCGGCGAGGTGGCCGCCGACCAGCGCGACGCCCTCGCGCAGCTCATCGGCGAACGGCTGGGTGGCAGGAGCGGCCTGGGCGTGCATGCCGGGCACCTGTGGATCACGACCGTCGAACAGGCTGCGTTGTCGGCGGTGATCGCTGCGGAGCTGCCCGGGAACACCGAGGAGGTCGAGAACTTCCGCAACGGTTGGAACCTGGGCTGACCGGGGTGGGCTGACAACGCCGCCGACCGTATTTGCCCAGCTCAGCAGGCGGTGCGGGGCAGGCTAGGCTGAATGGCGGACGGCCGAGCAGGGAGGGACCTGGGACGATGGCGGATATGAGTGAGATGGACGATCTGCGGGCGCGGTTGGCGGCGCTGGAGGCGGAGGTCGACCGGCTTCGGGAGGAGTCCGCAGCCACGCGCACTATGGCGGCGATGGCCGACCGGGACAGCGCCGAGGTCCGCGCCTCCCTGCGCGGGCACACCCAGGTGCTGAACGCGATCCGGGAGGACCAGATCGAACAGCGCCAGGCGGTGACCGGCCTCGCGGAGGCCGTTGGCGTCCTCGTCGCTGGACAGGCGGAGCACGCCCGGATGCTGGAGACCCTGGTGACGGGGCAGACGGCGGTTCTGGAGGAGCTGCGCCGCCTGAGCGGCAAGGAGTAAGCCCAGCCGACGCGAAATGGGTGAGGCGGCCCCCCGGACCGGGGGGCCGCCTCACCCATTTCAGCGCGCGGTGCGAAGGCGCTCTTGCCGCTCGGTGACGAGGGCGTGCCACCGGTTGCGGACGGTCTCCTCGTCGTCGAGCCACTGCGTGGTGGACGGTGCGGGCAGCGGCAGGCCGGCCATGAAGTGGGCGATGTCCAGGTAGTAGGCGAAGTCACCGTCTGCGGTGGCCTCGCGCAGCCGGGCGAGGGTGGCGGCCAGGTCGTCCTGGTCGCCCAGGACGGCGTGGTGGAAGGCGAGGCCGGTCTCCAGCAGCGGGATGAGCCAAGGCAGGCCGGCGACGTCGATCTGGGCCCGCAGGACGGTGACGCGGTCGGCGATGTCGCGGTCGTCGGTGCCGGCGTCGCGGACCAGGCCGGCCACCTGGAGGTGCAGGCCGGTGGCGCGCTGGTCGAGCGGCTCCAGGTACTGGCGGGCGAGGTCGATCTCCTCGTCGGCCCGGGCCGGGTCGGTGAACGCGGTGACCAGGGCCAGGCGGGTCTGGGCGATGGCCCGTTCGCCGGGAGCGTCGTGCTGCTCGGCCTCGGCGCGCCCGTCGCGCAGGGCCTGGGCGGCGGCGGTGAAGTCGCCCTGCGGCCAGAGGATGTCGCCGCGGACGCGGTGGCGGCGGCTCTTCCAGGTCAGGGTGGAGGCGGCGGCCAGCGCGGCGGGGAAGTCGCCGTGGATCCGGGCGAGGTTGGCGATGCCGCGCTGCGCCTGCGGGGCGAGGCGCCCGCCAGCGGCGGCGACGTGGCGCATCCCATCGAGGGAGGCGGCGGTGCGGCCGAGGTCCTTGTCGGCCTTGGCACGGTAGTAGAGGGCGAGCTCGGTGAGCTCGTCGGTGAGCAGGCCGCCGTCCAGGACGGCGGTCAGGCGGAGGGCGGTCCGGTCGCGGTGCTCGTGCTGGCGGCGGCTGATCGCGGTCAGGAGTTCGGCCAGGGCGTCGGCGGGAGTATCCGCGGCCGGGCCCTGGCCCGGTGCGGTCTTGGGGGCGGGTGGGGCGATGGGCTCCCACACGGAGTCGTCGACGTAGGCGAACGCGGCGTCCGTCAGCCAGGCGAGATCGTCCAGGCGGTGGTCGCGCGCGAGACGCAGGCCCTGGCGCAGGCACGCAACGAGCCATGCCCGGCCGGCTGCAGGGGCGTGGGAGCGCCACTGCCCGCCGAGCGCGGCCAGGGCGCGCTCGGCCGCCTGGTGCCAGTCGGCAGGAGTCCAGCGGTCCGCGGTGTGGGTGTCGTCGCTCTGCAGCGCGGTGCGGATGGCGCCGTGCAGGTGGTAGGGCCAGATCGCGTAGGGGTCCTCGCTGACCATTGGCCGCTCCACGAGACGCCTGGCTGCCGTCTGGTGGGTGAGGCCGGCGGCCTGGGTGGCCAGGTCGAGGTCGAAGGCGTCCAGCAGGCTGGCGCTGCGCAGGACGTGGCGTTCGTCGTCGGTCAGGTCGGACAGGGTGCGGGCGATCAGGGCGGGGAAGGTGTGGTCGAAGTCGGCGCTCTGGGGGGTGCGGCCGGTGCGGCGGATCTCCAGGAAGCGGGCGACGGCTAGGTCCAGGTGCAGGGGCAGGCCGTGGGAGCGGGCGGTGATGACGGCGCGCACGTCCTCGGGGATGAGCGGGCGGCTGTCGTGGGTGAGGCGGCGGGCGAGGTAGTCGTCGCAGTCGGTGGGGGAGAAGTCGCCGAGCAGGTGCTGGCGGGCGCCGCCCGCCGCGCGGGCCGGCTGCCGTTCCTGGGGGGCCAGGTGGGGCCAGGCTGCGGGGCCGGTGTAGTCGAGCTGCCCTTGCAGAGCGTCCTCGCCCCAGGCGAGGCGGTTGCGGCCGGCGATGACGAAGAAGCAGTTCGGCATCATCCAGACCAGGCGTTGCAGCAGCCGCTCCAGGTCGCGGTGCCGGTCCTCGGTGTCCTCGAAGGTGTCCAGCAGGACGACCGGCGCCACCGCGTGCTTGGCGGGCAGCCGGCTGATCTCCCAGGCCAGCAGGTGCGGGTAGTAGCTGAGGGCCTCGAGGTCCGGGTCGGCCTCCAGCAGGGCCGCGGTGCGCGCGCAGCCGGCCAGGGCCCGGGCCCGCTCGCGGCGTTCGCGCAGCGCCGTGACGAGCGCGGAGGCGACCTGGCCGGCCGCGGAGCCCACCACGCTGGGCAGCTGCAGGGAGCCGGCGACCTCGCCGACGGCGGCCCGCAGCTGGCCGGGCAGCAGTTCCCCGACTTTGCCCATCAGCCCGGTGCGCCGGATGTACTCCTCCAGCGGCTCGCCGGGGTGCTGGGCGTCCCAGTAGCGGCGCAGGGCGAGGTCGAAGCTGGGCATCGCGCGGCCGACGGCGCCGGCCAGGGCGAGGCGGATCGTCAGCACGACGCGCTCGAAGTCGGATCCGGTCGACGCGGAGCGGGCCAGGTCGATGCGCACCGGCAGCAGCCGCTCGCCGGCCCCGATGCCGGTGCCCCACTGCTGGGGCCGCCGTTCGGCGGCCTCCATCGAGGCCTCGAGTTTGCGCAGCAGGGTGGTCTTCCCGATGCCGCCGACGCCGTAGAAGGCGATCACGTTGGTGCGGGATGCCTCCAGGTCCTCCACATCGAAGCCCGCGGCGGCGATGGTCCGCAGGTGCTCCTCGACGGCGGTGGCCACCAGGGACCACTGGGTCTGGCGGTTGGTGAACGCCTCCGCGCTCTCCACCCCTGACGGGTCGTTGGAGCTGAACAGCGCACGAAGGTCGGTCACGAGAGGCCCCCAGGACATGTCATCTGAGGCCAATTTAGGCGATGGACCAGGTCAGGGGGCAGGATCGGTCGGAAAAGGGGCCGGGAACGGGCCACTGGCCGGCCCGCCCGGGCCGGTCGGCGGCGACGTCTCGCCCCGCGACCGTTCGAAGCCGTGAGGTGGTTCGCCGTGCACACTCCCGAACCCGCATCGTCCCCGTCCCCGGGGGGCGGCAGCGCCCCCTACGAGGATGCGAAGGAGGCGGCGACTGCCGTCATCGCCTGGTACGGCCGCCAACTCCTGGACGCGCGCCGCACCGGCGCCCAGCAGCGCCTGGAGGAGCTGACCGAGCGGATGCAGGCCTGCGTCGAGGACCGGCGCCGACTCGCAGAGGCGGCACCCGAGGAAGTCGAGCGCATCAAGAACCTGTACACCGAGCGCCTGAGGAACCTGGAGGCCGGCGAGGGCTAGGCCGGCGCCGCAGCGGCAGGCCGTCGGTCGGCCCCGGGCTCCGGCCCCGCTAGAAGGAAGGAAGCCCTGTCCCAGGGAGAGCAGGCAGCGCGGCGGCACCGGCGGGCGCATCGAGCCGGCGCGGTTGCATCGCGGGGGGCATGAGCGCGATGGCCTGGGCGGCGATGGCGTTGAGGTCGTTGCGGTACTGCGGCATCGCGGCGTGAAGATCGCGCTGGACGGCCCAGAACCGGTGCGCCTCCTCGTCGGTGTAGGGGCGTGCCTGCTCCGCGAGCAACGCCAGCGCCGCCGCCCCGCGCTCTGGCCGCCGCCCGCCGCCGGTGGGTCGGCTGCTGTAGAGGGCGCTGGTGTCGCGCCGCATCACGGTGACCTGGTCGACCGCTGCCAGCTCCTCGGCGGCCGCGACGACGTCGGGCAGCACCCGGTAGTGGACGTCGTGGCCGGCGGCGGTGGTGAACCGGGCGGGCAGGCCGCGCCCGCTGAGCCGGGCGTAGCGGTGGGCGGTGCCCTGGCGGGAGTCGGCCGCGCGCACGGCCAGGACCAGCAGCTCCACCCGGTAGCCGGCCCGCCGGTAGGCCTGCGCCGCCGCGGCGAACCGCACGGGGTCGGCGGGGGTGGTCTCGATGAGCAGGTCACCGCGCCGCTCGCGCACGTAGGCCTCGGCCCGGTCCTGCCAGGCCCGGTAGTCCGCGCGGATCCGCTCCGAGGCCCGGCGCGGATCGGTACGCAGCAGCTGCAGGTAGTCCGGGTGCAAGGCTTTGAAGTCGTCGCCGGCCAGGTGGACCGGTCGGCGCAGGGATCGCCAGACCAGGTGGGCTGCCCGGGTCTTGCCCGCGCCGGGCTGCCCGGCGATGTAGACCACGACCGGATGGTCCTGGCTGGTGACCGGCTCCAGCATGGACGGCACGATCACCGTGTCAAAGACGAAGCCGTGCTCGTCCGCCGACAGCCGGTGGTAGTCGACGCCGGGCGCCTGCTTCAGTGGCTGGGCGGTGCGGCGGACTGGTTCGGCCAGCGCCGCGGCCCGTTCGGCGTCGCGGCTCGCCGCCAGGGCCCAGTCCTGCGGGATCCGGGGGTCGTTGGCGCGCCGGTCGCAGGCGGCCAGCTCCCGACGGAACCGGCCGGTCTGCGGGGCGTTCCACGGGCGGGTCCGCTCGGCGACCACGGCCTGGGCAGCGCGTGCCGGGCTCGCCCAGTGCCCGTTCGGTGCGAGCTCGTTGGCGTACACGGTCTCCAGCAGGGTGTCGGTGCCGCGCCGCACCACGAACACCCTGTCGGCCAGGCGCCCGGCCTCCACCGCGTCGAGCGCGGCGGGCAGTGCGGCGGCGCAGGCATCGTGGTTGTCCCAGCCCACGTAACGGGCCCGGCCCTCAACAGCGAGACGCAGGTAGCGGTCCAGGACGCCGAGCTGGCTGAGAGCCTCGGCCACGGCCAGCGCCACGATCTCCACGCGGTAGCCCGCCCGCCGGTACGCGGCGATCTCGGCGAGGAACTCCTCGGGGCGGCCCAGCGCTGCCTCCACCACCGCGTCGAACCGGCTCTCCCGCAGCCACTCCTCCAGCTGGGCCTGCCATCCGTAGGTGTCCGTGCGCACCCGCACCCCGGCCGTACGGACGTCCTCGGCGAGGAACCGGCGGTAGTGGGGGTGGAGGGCCTTGTAGGCGTCGCGGTCCACCCGCACCGCGCCGCCCCGCTGGGCGAGCGCGGTGTGCACCAGATCCACGACAGCCGTCTTGCCGCTGCCCGCCTGCCCGGCCACGAATACCACCACCGGCCGTACCTGCGGCAGCGCCCGCGCGAACGCCTCCGGCAGGATCAGCCTGCGCAGCACCGCCTCGGTCTCGGCGTCAGGCGCCACGCCCGGTGCCGCGTCCTGCTCGTCCACGGATCTCCCCTCCAAGCTCCGGCCGGTGGTGCCGGCCACCCCTGCTACTGCGTGTCCGGCGTGTTGTCCTTGGTTGCGGGAAGGTCGACGGGGTAGCACTCGTCCCTCCAGTTGTAGAGCCACTCCTTGCGCACCGTGACCCTGTGTGCCCAGGGGAACAAGCCCTCGGCCAGGCCCAGCACGCGGTCGGCGATGGTGTCCAGCGCCTTGTTGACCCGTGAGGTGTGGATGTTCCTGCTCAGCTCGCGGTGCACGTGGAACTCGAAGCTGATCCGCAGGACCCGGGGGGTGTCGGCCACAGGTCCGTCCTCTCACCAGTTGATGATCTGTCAGCTACCAGAATCTAGTGAGATTCAGCGAAACTCGTCAAATCACCGGCTCATCCCATGCGAAATAGAGACAGGCAGGCAAAATTTCACGAGACTCCCGGCAACGCCAGGCCGCAGCCGACACCCAACACCCGGCCATCTACCGCCGGGCGACCGTCCGTTCCGGCGCCGTCCCGCTGCGACCCGCCCGCCCCCTGCCCCCGGCGGGGAGTTCCGCGTAGCGTGACCGACGGACCGGACACACCGGCCGCTACCGGAAGGGGAGTTCGTGCAGGCGGGAACCGTGCTGGACGGACGCTACGAGCTCGTCGAGCGGATCGGAGCGGGCGGCTTCGGCCAGGTGTGGGAGGCCTACGACCCCAAGGTCGACCGCTGGGTCGCGGTCAAGGTCCTCACCGCAGACGGCAGCCCCGACAGCAGCCGCCAGGTCGCCCGGTTCGCCCGCGAGGCCGCGGTCGCAGGCAGCCTGTCCCACCCGAGCATCGTCACCGTCCACGACTTCGGTTCCACCGTCCACGACGGCCGCCAGGTCGCCTACCTGGTGATGGAACTGATCGACGGCGACCCGCTCTCCACCGCCTTGAAGGACGGACCGCTCGGCCGAGCCGAGACCCTGGACATCGCCTACTGCGTCGCCGACGCCCTGGCCGCCGCCCACGACGCCGGCCTGGTCCACCGCGACATCAAGCCCGCCAACATCATGGTCCTCGACGACGAGTCCGCCGCCTCCACCGCGAAGGTGGTCGACTTCGGCATCACCAAGAGCACCGAGACCAAGCACGCCATCACCACCACCGGCGTCCTCATCGGCACCCCGGCCTACATGGCCCCCGAGGCGTTCGCCGGCGAGCTCGACCACCGCTCCGACCTGTACGCGCTCGGCTGCGTTCTCCACGAAGCCCTCGCCGGCACACCCCCGTTCACCGGCGCCGCCTTCTGGAACCTCGCCCACCAGCACGCCACCCAGCCACCCCCAGACCTGCGCGCCCTACGCCCCGACGTCTACCCCGAACTCGAGGACCTGGTCGCCCGCCTGCTCGCCAAGGACCCCGACGACCGACTCCAGGACGCCCACCAGGCGCGCACCGCCCTCAACGAGATCGGCGAGCGCTACTACGGCCGCCACGCACCGCGGCGCGGCAAGGACCTCAACACCGACGTCACGCTCAGCCGGGAGGAAGCCCGGCACGGCGCCACCGTGCCGCTACGGCAGAACGCCCGGAGCTCTTGCCCCGACTGCACCGGCGACCCCCGCCGCCAGGACAACGGCTGGTGCTCGCTGTGCCGTGGGACCGGCCTCGTGCCCAAGCGCGTCCAGGAGCACCAGGTCCGCTTCCCCGCCGGTCTCCGCGAAGGACAGCGCGTTCGGCTCCGCGGCCTGGGCGAGCGCGGCACCAACGGCGGCGAGAACGGCGACCTCTACGTCACCGTGCACATCGTGCCCTGACCGGCCGCCAGCCAGCTGCCTCAACAACAGACCCTCCCCTTCGCTCTTCCCCACCCCGGGACCGCGCGCCACCTGCCCTGCCGCACCACCGGGTACGGGCGGCAACCGGGTCACCATCGCGGCCCGCCGGATCCGGGCCTGGCTGGGCGCGGCGTGCTCCGCCCCCCGCACCCGTGGCCAGCGCCTTGGATGCGCTGGACCATCCCCCGGTCGAGGGCCTGAGCCGCCGGATCCGACGGCAGGGCCGTGGCCGGCCCCGCCGTCGGCCCGTCGCCTCACCGGTCGGGCCGTGGACGGCCCGACCTGGCCCCCGCCCCCTTGGAGCAGCGGCGGGTGTCCGTACTCGGCGGGGCCACCTGCCGACCCGGCCTGCACCGAGTACCGCAGCCTGCCCGCCACCGAGCCGGTGCCGACGTCACCGCCCACCTGACGACGAACACCTTGCTGCCCACCTTCACGGCCTGGGAGCGCCGGCCGGGACTACCCGCAGCCCGCACTGGTCACTGAGCCCCGGCGCCAGCAGCGGCAGGGCACGGGTACTGGCCGCTGGACCTCGTAGGCATGGAAAGGGCCCCCTGGGCCCGGGTCCGGCGGCAGCCGGACTTCCATGACTGGCGCAGTGACACCGGCCGGTCCCGGCCAGCAGGGCCAAACGGAGCCCGGCCCGGGCGGCGGCAGCGGCACGGGCAGCCAGCCCGCCGGAGGCAATTCCAGAAGCAAACCCGCAGGTCAGGCCCACTGCGGTAGCTGCTGTGACGCAAGGTGCCGCAGGGCCTGCGGGTACGGGAGCGCGTGTTCTCCCGCGCGGCGGGAGTATGAGAGAGCCCCGCCCGCAAGAACCGGTCAAAAACGTGCTCTGACCTGCGAAAACGACCACTTTGTATCAGGCATTGTTTGGCCCTGGCCAGCAGGGCCAAACGCTCTCGACTTTGGCCCTGCTGGCCAGGCCAAACCGGGCGTTATCCACAGGCTCCCGGACCTAGCGTCGGACGCGGCCGGGCGACTCGCCGAGTCGGTTCGGCCCTAACGGTAGGGCCAAAGCACTATCACCCGTGATAGTGTCCTGGTGGCATTGGATCAAGGAACCTGGAGAGCGCCGATGGCTGACAAGCCCAAGCTGGGCTACGGCGAACAGCTGGTGACCCGGCTCGACAGCCGGGGAAACGTCGTCTACTCGGTGCAGAAGATCTCGGGCCGCACCTTCGCGGAGTCCGACACCACCAAGGGCTACACCACCGACGCCCCGCTGATGATGCTCACCCTCGCCCAGATGGACATCCCGCAGACCTGGATGCGGACCTGGTGCACCCTGGTCGGCTTCCAGCAGATGAGCGGCAAGGCCCCGCGCCGGGCGCCGCTGGGCATGGTGAAGACCACCCACCGCGACATCAGCGCCGCCTCCGGCGTCTCGCGGACCTACGTCGGCGAATCGCTGCTGTTCTTCAACGAGATCGGCTGGCTGCGGACCGCGCGCCGCTCGGTCTACCAGCTGAACCCGTTCCTCACCTTCGCCGGGTCCAGCGCCGACCAGGAGGCGGCGCAGGACGTCTGGGTCGCGGAGGTGCCCGAGTTCCTGATGCCCGGCCCGGAGTACGCCACGGCCTGGCGCAAGGAGCGCCGCGAGGAGCAGCGGTCGGTGGCCAAGGCCGCGAACGTCGTGCTGCTTGGCTCGAAGGCGGAGAAGAACGAGATGCCGGCGGCGGCCCCGAAGGTTCGGGCCGTCCGGAGCGCCTGAGAGACGGCGAGGCCCGCTCCGTTGCACCGGAGCGGGCCTAACCTGACATTGGATGCTCAACGTATCAGCTAGCCGGTGGGCGCCCGCGCCCCTGACCGAGGACTCCAGATGACGACCACCCGGTACGTCCCGCCGATCCCCACCACCGAGATGGTGGCCATCAGCCGCGAGGCGCTGGCCGTCCTCAGCCTGGTCGAGCTGACCGCGAACAGTCACCGCCTGCTCACCACGCTGCTGGCCTACCAGGATCCGGAGACCGGGTGTGCCGGCCTCTCCCAGGTCGAGATGGGCACCCTGCTCGGGTTGAGCGCGCCGAGCGTCAACCGGGCCGTGAAGCAACTGGCGGACAAGGGCCTGGCCTGGCTCCTGGAGCCAGGTGTCTACCAGATCCACCCGTTGCTGACCGGCGGGAAGATGCGGGCCGGCCTGGCATCGGTGCCCAAGATTGACTCCCTCGACCCCGAGCGGTTCGGCGAGCGGATGCGGCAGCGCTACGAAGGCCAGCTTGCCAACCTCGGTATCAGCGCGTAGCGGACGAAGACCGTCGACGGCCCGGGCAACCGCCCGGGCCGTCGACGTTGGCCCTGCCAGTAGGGCCAAAGCACTACCACCCGTGATAGCGGTTTGGCCCTACCTGCAGGGCCGAACCGCGCGTCGGCCCAGGTGAGCGGTCGGCTTCGGCTTTGGCCCTGCTGGCCAGGGCCAAAGCACTAGCACAGGTGATAGCGGTCTGGCCCTGCTGGCAGGGCCAGACCGCGAGGCGTACGCGGCACCCCGGCAAATCACCGGCCTGTCGCCAGCTTCGCCCAGGCCGGACAGGCAGGAAGCGGTAGCAGAGGCTTAACCGCTCTGTTCTGGAGATCTGAAACAGTGGCCGGCCTCGGGTTCGGCCCCGGTGGCCAGGGCCAGACCGCTACCACCGGTGATAGCGGTCTGGCCTACCCGACCCCGTCCGGGCTGCGACACTGGTGAACCCGGACCGGGCGCTCTGCCGCCGGACCGACGGGAAGGAAGGCCCGTCACTGCCGGACTGCCAACCCCTGCGCTGCCGCAACGTCGCCCTGTCCGTCGAGAACACCGCCCACCTGCGAGCGGCCCTGGACGCCCACGACCAGGAACTCGCCCGTGGAGACCAGCTGGCACCGTTCGTCCGGCACCGGCTCCAAGCCCGCCGACAGGAGCTCGCCGACTTCCTCACCGAAACCGTCGACACCGACCCGGACACCGTGACGGAGAACCTGTGAGCCCTTACCTGCCTACCGACGCGCAGGTCCGCACCGCTATGGAAACCGAGCTCGCCGAGAGCAAGGCCTCCGGCCGCCGCGCCACCGTCACCAACGTCGAGAAGCGCCTCGGCGTCACCCACGCGACCTTCTACCGCAACTACCCGGAATCGATCGCCTGGTTCAAGAGCCGACTCGCCGACCGGCGCCGCTCGGCCACGGCGCCGAAGAACAGCGCCCGGCCCGACGACGAGACCGCCCGCCTCCGGCGTGAGAACAGCGACCTGCGCAAGCTGGTCCGCATCTACGCCGAGGCGATCCGCCAGCTGACCGTCGACAAGGCCGCCCTGGAGGACGAGCTGCAAGCACTGAGCGGGGTGACCAGCCTCGCCGAACGCCGCCGTGGCCATGACGGCGGAGTCGGCCCCCTACTGTGACAGCTCGAACTCGGACCAGAAGCGTCTGGGTGTCTGTCAGCAAAGCGGCCAGGGCACCGTGCTGGCTGTTAGAACGGCGGCTCGTCCTGCCGGGCGCCGGTCCACGGCTCGACGCGAGACCGAGGCTCGGTCCGGCGCAGAACGGCCAAGGCCTCCTCGATGCGCCCAAGGTCGATGAGGTGGCGCGCCAGGGTATGACGATTGGCCGGCCAGTGCTGTTCGAGAACGGCTACAGCCTCCTCGGTGCGTCCTGTACTGGCCAGCAGGTCGGCGATGTGCGGTGCGGCGTACGCGGTGGCGCCCTCGGGATGGGCCCGGACCTGATCGATAGCCTCATCGGTGCGGCCGCAGGCGGCCATCAACGGCAGCCGTATCCAGAACAGGTCCCATTCCTCCACGCCACCTCGTCGTGCGGCCAGGGCATCGAGGTGGGCCAGCCCGTCCTTGGGGAGGCTCTGGTCGAGGCACAAGTCAGCCAGGGTGTGGAGGACCCAGTCGTCACCGCTGCGGGAGTCGGCCAGTTCGCGCACCACGTTGATCGCCTCATTGCCCCGGCCGTGACGGGCTAGCAGGTGTGCGAGCAGCACGGCCGAGTGGGGCCGGTGGGCGAGTGGTTCACCGATCTTCCGGTAGACCTCGATCGCGCCCTGCACGTCGCCACGCTCCTCCAGCAGTTCCGCGAGCCGCTGCGCGGCGTGCTCCAGGTCGTCGGCCGCCGCGTAAGCCCGCAGCTCCTCGATCCGGTCCTGCCGGGCGAGCAAGTCGGCGAGCTGGTCACGGTTGTTGAGCGACGTGGTTCTGCGGGTGCGCAGCAGAGAGATCGCCTCGTCGATGCGACCCTGGCGTTCGCGGATCGTGGCGAGCAGGCCGATCGCCGTGTCGGGGTCCAGGCCCCGGCAGCAAAACGGGAAGTCGGAGCAATGATGGTCGGCCCGGATCCGGGCGGCGAGCAGCGCGGCGGCTTCCTCGTCGCGCCCGGCACCGGCGGACACGTCGACCAGGGCCCTGGCGAGAGACCAGTCGTCGAGGTGCGGCTGCAGCAGGCTGAACGCCTCATCGCTGCGGCCGTGGCGGGCGAGGAGGCGGGCGTAGGACTCCAAGGCCATCGGGTGGCCGGCCTCCATCCGGACGCGAGTGAGCACAATCGCTTCCTCCACCCGGCCCCAGCGCTCCAGCAACTCGGCAGTGGCCTCCGTGGCCGTCCACCAGCCGGTGGCGAGGTACGGGTTGAGCAGAGCCAACGCGTCGGCCTGCTGGCCGTGCTCTCCGAGCATCCGTGCCCACGCCAGCGCGCAGAACCACTCTCCGCGGCTGGCTTCCAGCTCCACCACGTCACGGTGGCCTCGTTCGAGCAGTCGTGCAACCAATTCCGGCGGGATACAGCCGGATCGCGTCCGGGCCCGGTAGTCAAGATCAGTGGCGTCCACGGCCACGCACCATAGCCCTCGCCCCGGACACCGTGCTGACATCAGTCAGCTTCGAATACAGCACGGCTGGAATGACGCCCCCTCGATCTGCGAGTCAAGGAGCCGTTGTCGACTGGGCAGAGGTGTCCGGGAGGAGCTGGACCACGCTGATCCAGGGGGAGTCGCCGGTCTTATGGAACGCGCGGACTCTCCAGCATCCTGCGGGCAGCTCGACGGGGGCTTGGTCTGGCTCGCCTCTGCCGTCCGGGTAGGGCATGCCGAGGTTCTCGCCGGCTTCGACTGAGTCCATGAGGACCGCTGGTCCGTCGGTCTGCCAGAGGCCGCACTCCTCCCACGGCGTCGCCGGGTCGTTCAGTACTGCTTCGGTGGCGGTGAGCAACTCGGTGTCGGAGTCGGCAGCGAGCCAGCGCATGAAGGCCTTCTGCTCAGGCAGATAGCAGGTGGTGGCGGGCTCGTCGCCCAGCACCAGCGCGGAGGCGACGCCGGGGCCCCGCAGGCCGATCACCTCAGCCAGCCCCTCGACTTCGCAGGCCCGGTCGTAGTCATCGGGCTGGTCGCTGTCACCGATGATCATGCCGTCCTCGGTGCAGCCACCCCAGTGCTGCAGCGCGGACACCGGGACGACGATCAGCGGACCGCCCATGGATTCGACCCAGGTCAGATCGAGGGTCCTCCGGACGGCATGTCGATGAGTGCTCATGCGCGTAGTGTGCCGCTGATCAGTGACAAGCAGGGGAGCCGGGTGACCTCTGCCTGAACGGCGGACAACGGACAGAACTGGTGGACCTACATAACATGACCGACCGCCGTCCTCTCGCGATGCCCGCCTTCTCCGCGACCGCCAGGCCCTTGCCCGTCCAGTCTGGTGTGCGCCGGCTGCCGGTCGAGCAGGGCGCGGACTTCCGCCAGCCGCCCGGCGAGACCGCGGCCGTACCCGCTCCGGCCCGTCGCCGCCTCTCGCCCGGCGGCCTGACCTTCTCTGACCCGGACCGCCAGATCTGACCGTTTCGGGCCGCCGCGCCGCAGGCTTCTGACCTGCGGCGGTTGACTGGTGAGCTCACCTGTTGAGGTGTCGCGTATCCCCGGATGGGCATGGGCTCTTGTCCCTCTGGGTCAGGTTGCCGAGTGGCGGACGTGCCCGCCTATGGTGATGCGCCGGTTGTCGGGGTCGATGTCGGCCTGGGAAAGACATTGGATGACGCCGCCAAAGGGCGGAACGGTGACCGCAGGACGACGACCTGGCTCTCCTGCTGCCCCAGCGGTGGCGTCTCTGGTCGCGATGAGCGCTCGCGGGTGACCTCCCGCAGGTGGTCGTAGCGGCCGGACCACTCCAGCAGCGCCGGCTGGATCTCGGCGCGAGATCGGCGCCTCTGGATTCGCTCCTCGTCGTAGTCGAGCGCGGCAGCCCTGGCCGACTTCCTTGCTGAACAGGTGATCCGGTGTGGTGGCGCCAACGGTGGCCGCTGCTGATCGTTGGCGCGTTGTCCGGGACCCAAACGAGTGGTCGCGAGACCCTCTGACCGTTGAACGGCATCTGATCCATCCGTATGCGATCTCATGATGTCGGGTGGGCACCGTCCGAGTGTCCGTGACGAGTTAGTCGCAAGGAGCCTAGGAACGATGGAAGTCAGCAAGCGGTTCGACGTCCTCGCGCTCGACTACGAAATGGCCCGCGAAGACGAGCGGACGTTCTTTAACATCCAGGTCGCCGTCGCGGCGCTCACGGTGGCACTGCTGGCCGGGCTCGCCGCGTTCCTGAGCGACACCTGTCAGCTGGGTCAGACGCAGCCTTGTAAAAAGCCCCCATCGGCCCTCCTCGCTGCGGCTCCCTCTATCCCCCTCGCCGCACTTGCCCTGATGCAGATCCTCGGCACTTCCGCAGCCCTGCGCAGCTACTACATGAGGGCCCTGGAGAAGGAGCTCAGACAGTACGCGATGACGCCGCTGCCCGAGCTCGGACCGGTCGCCGAGATTCGGTCGCCTTCCTACGCGGGGCTATTGGCCGAACTGACGACCCTGAGAAGAGGGAGGAGCGGGTACCGGGTCCTTTCGATTCTGATCATGCTCATCACGTTCTTCGCCTTCGCGAGCGGGACCGTGTACATCGCTCTCAAGCTCGATGAGCGTTATCGCTTCTCCATGCTGATCGTGTACGGCATCGCCTTCGGGTTCCTGGTTTTCGAAGTCGCCTCCATCACTCTCGGTGCGCGGAGCATGTTCATCCGCATCGCCCGCCGTTTTGCCCGCCAGCAGGACTACGGGCTCTTCCAGGGGGCTTCCCTGGAAGCAGACGGCGGCCGGAGCCTCGCTGCGTACCTGCTGGTGCCGCGTCCCGAGGACTGGGTGAAGTGGCTGTTCATCCCACTGGCCTTCGTCACCACGTCCTGGGGACGGGGGCGCGACTTCTACTGGGAGAACATGTTTCTCGCCGTGCTGGTCGCCGAGTTCCTCGTCTACTCGGCCCGGTACCAATGGAACGACATCCGCGGTCTGCAGCACGACAGTAGCCATCCGTTGAGCGCCGATCGCCTGCGGCTTCCCCGGGTCGAATCACGCAAGCACGCGCGGTTCGTCGTTTACTCCAGCCTCACCGTCGCTGCGCTTCGACTCCTGGCAGCCCTGCTGGTCGGCCTTGCGCTGGGACGCACCGTAAATATTCTGATTCTCATCGTGGTGGTCTTCGGCTTCGCCGTTGTGTACGAAGCCCTCCGCAGTTACGAAGACGGCCATCCTGCAGCCGCACTGTCCCTCTGGTTCATCGTTGGTGTGGGCTACGCTATTCGCTTCCTGGTAGGAGCCTTCGCAGCATCGGAGCCGCCGTACAGTCCGTATTCCGTCGTCGCTTCGTTCTACTTCTACTGTTTCGGCGTCATGTTCGTCCTGATGACCTGGCTACTCGAGGGAACCAGCTTCTGTCGCGCGACGTCCGACGACAGCTGGTACATCCCGCAGGGGCCGCTCCACGGAAAGACTCATGTGCGACTTCTCCTCTCGTACCTCAAGTTGCCGCACGTGGACCACCTGTCCCTCTTGGAACTTCCAGGCACGGCACCGGGCATGGTCTGCGGTGAGCAACGGGTTCTGGAGGACAGTCGGAATCTGAGAACACTCCTGACGCCGTGGAACATCGCCTTCCTCGGCGCGGTGGCCATGTCGGTGCCCAGCGGAGTGCTGTTGGTGGGTGGACGGCTTGAACCGCTACCGACCGCGGCCGGCGCGGTGCTCGGACTTGCTGCATGTTGGGTGGTGATGGTCGGGTCTACCGCGTTGCAAGTGACTGTCACTGTGAGTGGAGCCGCCCTAATGGCTCTGGTCCTCACCCGTGGTCTGGACATCCGGTCGGCAGATGTTCTCGTGGTGGCTCCATGGCTGCTCTCCACCGCCACGTACATCACCTTCAGACATCAGTCGTACGTCGAGCTGAAGGGCTTCGCGAAAGGTATCGTCGGAGCGCTGAAATCGAAGCTTCTGCGCATCGTTGAGAAGATCATCGGCGAGGACACCTGGCAGAGAATCAAATGACCTCCGCCTCTTCGTGCCCCAGGGACCGGAGTGGTCACCGCGAGTGGTCGCCAAGCGCGTACCCGGTGCCCAAGACGCTGGCCTCGGCGGCGGTCTCGGCGAGGACGTCCTCGTCCAGGTCCTCGAAGGCCTCCCGCCACGGCTCGGCGGTCCGCTCGAACTCCTCCAGCACGGTGTGCAGCGCGGTGTCGGCGGCGGCCGGCGACCACGGCGGCGCAGTGCGGGGCGCCCGGACGGTGTCGGTCAGCACCCGGGCGGCGCCGGGCCCGAGCGCCCGGCGCCTGGTCGTGCTCACCCGGTCCAGCCGGTGGCCGTGGTGGCGGCCCGGCCGGCGGTGGTGGCGGCGTCGAGTTCGTCGGCGAGCAGGGTGAGCTCGCGCGGCAGGTCGCCGAGCACGCAGGACGGCATGGCGGCCGCGAGCGGGCACACCGCGACCAGCGGCATCCGCTCGCCCGGCGCGAGGTCGGGCAGGGTGGCGGTGTGGGTGGCGCCGAGCAGCACGTCCGCGGCGAGCGTGTAGCGCAGCTGCTCGGTCAGCTGGCCTTCGCCGCCGGGGATCACCTCCTGGTGGCTGGCCCGTTCGATCCCCGCGGCCGCGTGCTCCAGGGCCCGGGCGTGGTCCTCGTTCTTCTGGCGGCCGGCCAGCTCCCGCACCCACACGGCCGCGGCCTCCCCGGCGTCGCGGCCCCGGTGGAGCGCTGCCAGCTGGACGGGGTCGAGCGCCTGGTCGTCGGACTCGGACTCGGACTCGGATGCGGGCTCGTCCTCGGCACGGTCGGTCGGGGAGGGCAGCGGAAGCCAGGACAGCGGAGAGGTCGTCATGCCGGTGCAACCGCTCGCTGGACCGGACGGTCACGGGTGCAGCAAGGCCACCCTTGCTGCACCCGGGCGTGCTGCTGCTTCCCGTGTAGCAAGGCGGCCCTTGCTACACCTTGCCGCTGCTTCCGGCGGTGCAGCAGCGGCGCGTGCTGCACCGTCGGGTGCTGCGACTGCGACGGCCCGCGCAACCGCCGGCTGCGCAACGGCCCGGGCGGGTGCGACGGTGCGATCCGGGATCGCGACCGCCCGGCCCGCGCTGCGCAACGGCGGGCGCGCCGCCATCGCGCCGGGTGCGAATCCGCAGGTGGGGGCGGTGCGACGGGGATCGCAGACGCGGCCGCCGCAGGCCTTGGCCGGGCGGCCGGCCGGGCCGATTGCGCACCGGGCCGGGTCCGGCGGATGCGCATGCGCATGCTGGCAGGCAGGCCACTGCGCATGTGCAAGGCGCCGTTGCGCAGGGGGTTGCGCATGCGCAGCGGGACAACGGGGCCGTTGCGCGGGACAACCCCGGACAAGGGGTCGGCGGGTAGCAGGACAAGGGGGCGGGCGGCTACGGCCGGTGACGGGACAACATGCTGTGCTGCTGCGCCGGGCAGCGGGACAACGTGCAGCACCAGGTGCAACAGCAGCACTCCCCCCGCTGCACCGCTGTCCCGTGCGGCAGCAGCGGTGCAGCACTGCGCGGACCGCTGCACCTGGTGCAGCAGCCGGGGAGTTTCGGACCGGTCCGCAATCCGGGTTCCTTGATGGCCACCCGGGCGGCCGGGAGTTTCGGACCGGTGCGAAATGGGCTGTGACCTGGGTGTTCGTCAAGGCTACGATCCGGGCATGCAAAACGGTTCGGTCCGAAATTCCGGTGCTGCTGACGTGCTGTTCGACGTGGCGGTCGGCGCGGTGTGCGAGCGCGAGGGGTGCGGGAAGACGGTGCCGGCGCCGGAGCCCGGCAAGCGCGGGCGCCGCCCGAAGTGGTGCTCGCCGGCGTGCAAGTCCAAGGCGGCCCGGGACAAGGCCAAGGCCGACGCCGCCGACGCTGCCCGCGCCGCCGTGGAGGGCGCCCGGGCCGAGATGCTGCGCAGTGCCGAGGAGGCCCTGGACGCCGTCCGCACGTTCCTGGACACGGTGGACGACGATCCGGTGGCCGCGTACGAGACCTACTGGCGCAGCACCGTGCAGGCGAGCGCCCGGGAACGGGAGGCGGCGGAGATCGTGCGTGACGAGGTCCGCTGGCCGGACCTGACCGAGCCGCAGCGCGAGCTGCGCCGCGCCGAAGAGACGCTGATGCGCCCGGACGTCCTGGCTCGCGTCTCCCCGGAAGTCCTGGCCGCGTACCCGCCCCGGCCCGCTGATTCGGACCGGTCCGAAAATCACGGCCAGGCCGTGCCCTTGGCTGCGCCCGCTGATTCGGACCGAGCCGAAAAGCCGCCCGTGTCGGCCGGGGCGGCGGCACCGGGATTTTCGGACCGGGCCGAAATCCGCCCCGCTGCCGCCGCGCCGGCCCCGGCCGCCACGGAAGAGCAGCAGGCGGAGGCCTTCGAGGCGCTGCGCCGCGTCGCCTGCACCATTCCGACGCTCCGGTTCGGCGAGCCGGACCGGCTCGACGACCTGGACCTGACGGTCGGTGAGGGCTGGCTGCTCGCCTCCTGGGACGACCCGCAGGCCGAGGACGTCCACCAGCTGCTCTACCGGGGCCGACCGATCGGCTGGACCGCGCCGCTGCCGGACGGACCGTGGGGGCAGGCCGGGCACATCGCCGCCCACCACCGGGGCTCCAAGGCCGCCGTGACCCTGACGAACCCGACCAGCGGGGCCAGCACCCACCGCTCCGTCGGCCAAGCCCTGGACGTCCTGCACCGCACGCACATCGAACTGCTGCGCCCCGAGCATGCGATGCCGGGCGTTGCGCGCCTGGCTCTCAAGCGCCCGACCGGCTGGATCGTGCCGTCCGCCCGCGGCCTCGGCGACCCCGACCGCGAGGCGCTCGGCGACGGCCTGGTCCACCTCACCTGGCCCGACCACCCGGGCGTCCAGGAGCTCCAGCAGGGCGGCCGGCCGGTCGGCTGGATCGAGGAGTACGACGTCCAGCGCGGAACCTGGACGGCTCTGATCGACAGCAGCCTCGTCGCTGACGGCGCCAGCGGCGAACCCCTGCGCGGCCCCGGCGCCGAAGGCGCCCTCGCCCTGCTGCGCCGGGCGCTGGGGGAGGACCTCACCCGCTGGTAGGCCGGGCCGACCGACGCGGCCGCGCGCCGGCCCGCGCGCGATGGACAGCTCCAGCAGCGCGCGGCGTGCCTATGGACAGACCGCGCGGGTTCCGCGCGCGCCGACCGCTCCGCACCGCGCGGTCCGCACCCGCGTGCCCGCACCGCGCCGCGCGGGCTTCCGCACCGCACCGCAAAGGCCGGTGCGGTAGTCGCGCCGCTACCGCACCGCACCATGCGATCCATGCCCGCACCGCGCGCCGGCCCGCGCGCGATGGACAGTCCCAGCAGCGCGCGGCGCGCCTATGGACAGACCGCGCAGAGTCCGCGCGCACCCGGCCGCGCGCGCTGACCGTGCCGACCAGTGCCGCGCGTTTCCCCTGGACAACGGCGCGTTTCCCCTGGACAAAGGGCTGGCCACGCGCGCCGCGCGGGCGTCCGCACCATGCCGCACCCGACCGCACCGCACCGCGAAGGCCGGTGCGGTAGTCGCGCCGCTACCGCACTGCGCGGCCGCGCGCACCGCTACCGCACCGCGCGCACCGCACCGCGCGACGCTGGGCGTCCGGCCGCGCGCGCCGGTTCCTGGGCGCGCGGCCTGCTGACGCCGTGTGGTGTCGGTCACGGACATATCGGGAGGACAAGGCCCCAGGCCGGGGCGAATCGGGCGGGACAACACGCTGGTCAAGGGGTTCGGTCAGGCCGCGGACAAGGGGGCGGTGTGCATCGTCGGCCGCGTCCGGGTGCTCGCCCGGGTGCCGGGCCGGCCACCGCGCCGTTCTGGCCTGCCGCTGACGGAAGGTCAACCCGATGACCACCACCTCGCTCGCCGCGCCCGGCCCCGACGACGGCGACCAGGCCGCCGACCACCCGACCGACCGGGCGGCGAAGGCCTCGCCCGGCCGGGACAAGGACCCGCACGGCGCCTCCACCGACACCTCCGCCCGCACCTCCACCGCCCCGCGCGGCGAGAAGCCCGTTTCCGCAGGCCAGCAGCCCCGGACAAGGGGCCGCCGCAGTGGCGACAACCCTTCTACCGCTGCTCCTGGAAGCCCGAGGCGCAAGCAGCGGGCGACGGGTCCGGCCAGGGCGAGGGTCATGGTGGCGCTCGTCCTGTTCCAGCGCGCCACCGGCCGTGAGCTCTGGCACCTGGCGCTGCCCGGCCAGGCCTGCGACAAGGCGACCCGCGACGCGCTGCTCGACCTCCAGGACGCCGGCAAGGCCCGCCCGGACGGCTGGGCCCGCGGCCGCAAGCTCTGGTGCCTGACCAAGGCCGGCCACAAGGAAGCCGCCCGCCTGCTGCCGCCCGGCACCAAGCTGTCCACCGTCCGCGAGGACAAGAGCGCCGGCTACGACGAGCACGCCCTGGACGTCACCGCGACCGCCGGGCACCTGACCCGCGCCGGCCACGGATCGCCGCTCACCCTCACCACCGAGGTCCGCCACGCGGTGCCCGGCCGCACCGCCCGCTACGCCGACCTCGTGCTGCGCGACCCCGGCACGGACGTGCCGGTGCTCCTGGTCGAGGTCGACCGCGACAACGAGACGGTCGGCCAGCTCGTCGAGAAGCTCGCCACCTACACCGCCTGGTGCGAACTGCTCGCCAAGGGCGCCGACAAGATCAAGGCGAAGGCCGCCCGGCACCAGGGGGCCGCCGTCCACGACCACCGGCACTGGCGCACCGTCTACCCGCCCACCGGCCACGAGGGCTACCCGCCCGTCGCCCTGGTCCTCATCCCCGGCCGCAAACGCGACCGCCCCGGCACCAAGCCCCTCACCCCGGAGCAGCAGGCCGCGAAAGCCGAACGCGACCACGAGCGGCTGCTGCGCCGCCTCGACGCGGTGGAGGCCGGCTCCGTCACCTTCTGGAGTCCGCGGCCGTACCCGTATCCGGGGGTGACGGCGGGCAACTACCACCTGGCGCTGCCGGTGGTCGCCACCACGCTGCAGCTGCTCGACGACCAGGGCGCCGCCGCCCCGGTGTGGCGGCGCTTCGGCCGGACCGGCTGGCACACCCTCACCAGCGCGCTGGACAACCCGGACGGCGACCGGCTCCTGGCCGTCGAGCGCCAGGCCGCGGCTGCCGCCCGCCGTGCCCGCGAGGACGCCGAACGGGAGGCGAGCCGTCCGTCCTGCACCCGCTGCACGTTGCCGTTCTCGGACGAGCGGTGGGCGGAGCAGGAGCGGGCCCGGGCCTGGGGCGACGACGGGCTGTGCGCCGGCTGCCGCCAGGCCGCCGCCGACCGGAAGGCACGGGAGGGCGCCGAGCGCGAGCGGGCCGCCGCCGAAGCCGCGGCCGCCGAGGCGAAGCGAACCGGCTCCTGGTGGCGCCGGTCCTGACCCGCCCTCACCCGCCATGGTGGTCACCAGCGGCGGCTGGGTCTCGGGCGCTGGCCGCCTCCGTGGTGGTAGCGCAGCACCACCTCGGCCACGTGAACCCAGGCCAGCTCCAGCTGGGCCTCCTCCGCCAGTCCGGCCTCGAGCGCCTTCTCGCACAGCCCCGCCTCGCCGGCCACCGCGGCCAGTTCGGCGTGCAGCTCGCCGACCATCTCGTCCCAGCGGGCCAGCGCCCGCAGCGCGGCCCGGATGCGGGAGGTGACCGCGTGCGCCGGGTCGGCGCCGGCCGCCGTGGCCTCGATGGCCGCGTTCTGCAGCTCGGCGACGGTGAGGCCATCGAGTACGGCCCGCCAGGGTTCGGTGCGCACCGCGTGGGTGGCCGTCAGCACGACCTGCTGGACAAGCTGGTCGGCCGAGTTGCTGGGTGCGGCCGGGGCCTCGGGGCGGGGAGGTGGAACGGGCAGGCGGCCCGCCAGCGTGCCCCCGGGGCCCAGCGCCCTGCGCTGACCGCTCGCCTTTCCCACACCGCGCCAACGAGCGGCCCGGCCCGCCGGACACGGGCCGGGCACCGCCGAAGCGCGGCAGCCCGCCCGATCCGCCCTCACCCCGGAGGAGCGACAAGCCGCTGACCTGCACTGGGGAGTTTGGGCACCCCCGCTGACCTGCGGCGGGGAGTTTCGCCCCGGAGGCGGTGAGTTTCACCCCGGGCCGCTGGTGAGTTTGCCCGCCAGACCCGGTGAGTTTCGCCCCGGCCCGGTGAGTTTCGGGCGTCGTCGCAGGTCAGCGGCCGGTTAGAACGGACTGCGGTACGCCGTCCGGGTGGCGGTGGGGTTCGGCACTGCGGCGTCGTGGGCAGAGCCTGCGACATCACGACACCCCAGACCAGGCGCCGCGACCGTCGCCGCCGTCCGGCTGCGCCCACCGCGTCCGCGCCCGCCGCCCCGGTCCGCGCTGGATGGCCGCCGGCCCCGGCCCGGCCGGGCGGCGGCTGGTGCTGCCGGACCTGGTCCAGCGAGCACCTGACCCCGGGCGGGATGGTCGTCCGGACGACCTGGCACGAGCCCGTCTGCTCGACGTGGGCCCGGCCGTCCGGAACGGCCGGGTGACCGGGTCGTTCCGGACCGCCCGGCACCCCAGCGCGGATAGGCTCGACGCACTGTCGACGCGGAGGGGTGGACCGATGACACAGCCGATCCGATTGGGGCCGGAGCCGGTGGCCGAGTGGATCATCGAGGTGTGCGGCTGGCAGGACCAGGCTCGCGTGCTCCTCGGGCACCTGCCCTCCCAGCTGCGCGTGGTCCACGACGGGGACGGCTGGTGGGTCGGGATCGACGCCTTCGCCCCGTACCTGCGCGTCCAGCTGTGCGCCGGCCGCCTCGGGGAGGACGGCACCTTCGCCGACGTCTCCGCCTTCCTGGACAGCACGGTCAACGCCACCGACCGCGAGGAGCTCGCCCGGGCCGTCCAGGAGCTGCGCAAGCGCCTGGACGCCCCGCAGCCGCCGAACCGCTGGGCCGCCGAACGCTACGGCTTCCCCAAGCCCTGACCCGCTGTCACACCTTCGAGCGGACTTCCCGGCCCCCAGGCCGGGAACACTCTCCGCCATGACCGACACCACCCTGTTCCAGCCCGGCACCACCGCGATCCGCCGCGACGTCCACGCCGGCCGGGTGTGGACCGCGATGCCGCAACGGGTGATCGACGACACCGGCCACGTGCTGACGCTGGCCTACTGGCCGGGGATCGAGAGCCTGGCCCCGACGACCTGGATCACCTCCACGCGCACCGGCGACGACACCACCCGCCAGCAGGGCCTGGCAGACCTGGCGGCCGGCGCCTGGACCCTGGACCACTACCGGTGGACCGGCACCGAGCTGCTGTCCCACTTCCTGAACGGCGAGTGGTTCTCGGTGCACTGCTTCCAGGACGCGGCTACCAAGGAACCGCTGCGCTGGTACGTCAACTTCGAGCACCCCTACCGGCGTCGCCCCGGCCTCGGCGTCGACACCATGGACCTCGCCCTCGACCTGGTCATCACCCCCGACCTGTCGGGGCACCACTGGAAGGACACCGAGGAGTACGCCCAGCTGCGCCGCCTCGGCGTGGTCGACGACTACGTGGGCCGCCAGGTCGAGCAGGCCCGAGGCCGGGCGATCGGCATGCTGGACGACCGCACCGGGCCGTTCGCCGGCGGCTGGCCGACCTGGGCACCGGACCCGTCCTGGCCGCTGCCGACGCTGCCGCCCGGCGCCGACGAAGCCGCCACGGCGGCGACCCCCTACCGGCCATGACGAGCAGCGGCACGGCAAGCGGGACGGTCCGCGTGCGGGTGTGCGCGGTCCTGCTCCACGACGGCCTCGTCTGCCTGATCCGCCGCCAGCGCCCGGCCGGAGCACAACTCTCCTTCCCCGGCGGCGTGGTCGAGGACGAGGACGGCGAGGACCCGATCGGCGCGCTGCGCCGCGAGCTCCTCGAGGAGCTCGGCCTCGACCTGGCGACGCTGCCCGCGCTGCCGGTGCTGCGCTTCGTCCAGGACCAGGAGACGGCGCGCCCAGGCGAGGTGGAGCCGTTCCGGCGCCGGCACCTGGTTTACGTTGCCCACCTGCCCGACCACCTGGTGGCGGCCGTCGCCGCGGCCGAGCAGGACGCTCCCGACGAGGCGCCGGTGGTGTGGCTGCCGGTGGCCAACGCGGCCGGCCTCCACCTGTACCCGGATGTCGCCGCCGTCCTCGACCAAGCCGTCCGGCCCGACACCGCCGCGACCGGCGGGCCGCTGCTGCTCCCGGCGATGACCACCACGTCCTACCGGTGGCGCTGACCCCCTGAGCGGAGGCCTGTGACTGTGCACGGTAGATGGCCAGGTTTGCACGCTACTTGGCCAGCGGGCGGGCAACTCGTTGACCGGGGCGGGCCGCAGACCAACTCGGCTCGGAGGACGCCGAGGCGGCTGCGCCGCAAGGCACAGCCGCCTCGGGGCCCCCATCAGCCGGGCCGTCAGTTTGGTGGGCTGTTCCTGCTCCAGGCCGCCCTCCTCGCCCACCGCTGACCCATGTAGGGGCTCGGAGAGTGGACCGGACCAGTGCTGTAGTGAGGCTGCGGCGGTGGACTCCTGGGCGGCGCGCGAAATTCATGAAATTGGTGACCTCGGAGCCGATGGGAATGGTGTCGTACGCGGCTTCGCCGGGCCCGTGCCGGAAGTGCGGCACCAGTTCGCGACTCCCGGGTCGACCGCCTCCGGACGGCCTCGCACCTGCCCGTCTGTGGATTCGGCAAACATAGCCTGACCTGGTGTTTTCCAGAGATTCGCCTAGGGTGAGGAGTTCTGCCGGACCGCATCGGAGGGGTCATCATGAGCGGGGAAGCCAACAAGTACGACGCCAGCCAGATACAGGTGCTGGAAGGGTGGGAGGCCGTCCGTAAGCGGCCCGGGATGTACATCGGCTCGACCGGTGAACGCGGCCTGCTCCACATGGTCTTCGAGATCGCCGACCGGGCCGTGAACGAGGTCCTCGCCGGCCACGCCAGCTGCGTCGACGTCACCCTCACACCCGACGGCGGTGTCCGTGTCGCCGACGACGGACGGGGAGTCCGTATCGACGAAGCGGGAACCAGTGGTATGTCCGGCCTCGAAGCCCTGCTGACCCGTTTTCAGACCGGGCCGGGGACCGGAGGCCGCCACGACGTGACGCTCGGTTTCTGCGGAGTGGGGCCCTTCGTCGTCAACGCCCTGTCGAGCCGGATGACGGCCGAAGTGCGGAGCGGGGGAGCCCGCTGGGTCCAGGGGTATGCGCGTGGCGTGGCCATCACCCCGCTCGCCGAGGCCGGCACCTCGACCGGAAGTGGCACCACCATCACCTTCTGGCCCGATGCCGACATCTTCGAGGCTGTGGAGTTCTCCTTCGACGGCCTGGCCGAGCGCTTTCGGGAACTCGCTCTGCTGAACAAGGGCTTGGAGATCTCTCTGACCGACCAGCGTCGTCCGGGCGAGTCCCGGGCGGCCCGGTTCAGGTACCCGGACGGCGCGCGGGACTTCGTGACCCTCCTCGACGAGCCGGAAGAGACACCCGTTCATCGGCACATCATCGGCTTCGAACGGGAGGACCCGCGCATGGCCGGAACCGTGGAGGTCGCCCTCCGTTGGCGTGACTCCCAAGAGGAACGAATCCGGAGCTTCGCCAACAGCCGGCCCACCTTCGGTGGCACCCACGAGCGCGGCTTCCGCGACGGAGCGGCGGCCGCGGTCACCGCGTACGCACGGAAGCAGGGACAGCTGACAACAGCGGACCCCGACCTCGAAGGCGATCGAATCGGCGAGGGCCTGACCGCGGTCGTGTCGGTGAAGCTGGACCATCCCGAGTTCGAGGGCCCCATACGCGACTTGCTGGGCAACGCCGCGGTGCGAGTCTGCATCGAAGAGGCCGTCCAGCAACACCTCGGCAGGTGGTTGGAAGAACACCCGGAGGGTGCCGCAGCTGTCATCGGCCGGATCATCAACGGCGTCCGTCGGGCCTGACCGGTAGCAGGCCGTCTGCTGGTCCCGGGGGACCGGCCAGCAGGGCGGTCGGCAGCACACGCCGGTCAACCAGTGACATGACCCGTGGCCAACCAGCCTGCTCAGTCTGGCCAGATAGCGTGAAAACTTTGGCCATCAACCCTGGAAAGTGGCCATCTACGGTGCACAGTCACAAGGCCGCAGCCGGCCCGGCGCGGGTTGCCTCTGAGGTTGCCTCTGGGATTGCTACTCGGGCTTGCTACTCGGGGCTGCTTCTCGGGCTTGCTTCTCGGGGTTGCGTCAGGCGGTGCCGCTGGAAGCGGGTTTGCGCAGCTCAGCGCCCGTTGTCCATAGGCCGGCGGGCGCCGACTACTTCTCCCTGGGCACCCTGGCGGGTGCCGGGTGAAGTCCGGGCACCGAAGCGTGGAAGGAGACGAGGAGCAGAAGAGTCGGCGCGCAGAGCAGGAGCGGAGACAAGATCCGGCAACCTGATGCTGCGCGCCGACGGCGTGACCGGGTTGTCCGCTGCGCGGCGGCCCGGCGGCCCCGCTTCGCGGCGCCACCGGCCGGGAGGAGGAGCGAGGAGGAGGGCGGCCGGGACGGCCTGCGGCAGGCCACCCAGCGGCTCCCGCTCGCCGCCTACAGTTCCGTCCACCCACACGCCCGCCCGCTGCTGCCGAGCGGGTGCCAGACCGGTGCGGACGGTCCGCGCTGGACCAGGTCCTCGATCCGGGCGGCGCCGGCCGGGACGGCGGCCAGCAGCTCGGCGACGGCCGGGTTCTCCTCGGCGGCCAGGCGCAGGTCCGCCACCGCGCCGCGCATCCCGGTGGCCGCCGTGCCGACCAGGACCACCAGCAGGCGCGGGAAGGACCGCCAGCGCCGCTCCCACGCCCGTCCCCGGCCGCCCGGACCCGACTGCTCCCACAGGGCGGCGCAGGCCGCCAGCTGCGCCGCGGTCTCCTCGGCGCCGACACCGGGGCGGTGCCGTTCGACGAACGCCCGCAGCCGGTGCCGCTCCTCGCCGGTGCCGGCGGTGTACGCGAGCTCGGCGGCGGGCCGGTACACCCCGCCACCCTCGACCGGCAGCTCCGGGGCGGGGAGGAGGTCGAGCGGGCCGCAGGCCTCGCCGCGCTCCCGGGCGTCGGTGACGAAGGCAGAGTGGATCCGTCCGACGTCGAGCAGGTGCTCGCGCCCGTGCCGCACGGCGAGCTGCTCGGTCTCCGGCGCGGGGGCCGGGCGGCGGGCCTCGGGGAAGGTCGCCGCCACCGCCGCGCCCTGGGCGGTGAGGTGCCAGGCCTTCGCCCGGCCGGCCTGCGGCAGGGTCACGAACTCGGCCAGGCCCTCGGTGTGCAGGCGGGCCATGCGCTTCTGGGTCTGCTTGATCCCGGCGGTGCCGCCGTGCAGCTGGTGGAGCTGCTCGGCGGTCGCCAGCGCGAAGCGGTGAAGCGTGACCAGAACGTCGTGGTCGGTCTCCAGATCCCCGTGCACGAATGTGCTCCCTCAGTCCGAAGCGCGGGCTTATCCCGTGCTCGGAGAATGGAACCCCACGAAACTCACCGGATTTCTCACCATCAAGGTTGGCAGCTCATAACGATCTGATAACTTCCACTACCAAGGTATCCCGCGTTCTTGCCGGTCCGAAATGCGGTCCGTAATCCCGTCCGCCAACCCGTCCCAACCTCAGAGCCCCCGTTGGCTCCATCGGCATGCCTCTGACCTGCTGGGATGACCATCAAGGTGCCCCGGTGAGTTTCCTTGACGGCCTATCAAGGAAACTAACCGGTACCTTGGTGGGCCTGGTGAGTTTGCCGGAACGCTTCCGTTGCCCCTTCCGTTTCCCCCTCCGCTGCCCCTACCGGCCACCTCGGGCCCGAGGGGCGAATCCGCCCAGCTCAGCGCCCGAATCCGGGCCGCAGCCGCATTCCGACAACCCTCTTTCTCCCTGCCTTTTGCTTTTTGGTTTGTGGTTGTTGTGGTTGGCGGTTGGGGGAGTTCGTTCGCGGGTTTTGCGGACGGACGCTCCCGGGCCGCTTAGCCCTTTCTCGTTGCGTCCGGCGGGGCCGGCCGCGCGCCCGCTCAAAGGCGGGCTGGGGGGTGGTGGGACGGGGGCGGCGCGCCGGGCGGGAACGGGCTTGGCCGCTGTCAGGAGCGACGGATATCCCGGAGAGGAAGCAGCCGACCACGACCACCGGGAGACGCCCGTGAGCACCCGTCAGAGCCCCGCCCAGCCCGACGACAACGACGACCAGGCCGCAGCCGTCGAACCGCCGCAGCCGTCCCGGCCGGGCCGGACCGCGTACCGGCGCGGTGCCGCCAACCCGAACGGCTCGACCACCGCGCTGCGCGCCGACGTCCTCGGCGCGCTCGGCGTCCTCAAGGTCGCCACCGCCGACCAGCTCCAGCGACTGCTGCGCTCCCGGGCGGCGTCGAACACCGTGATCCGGCAGGCGCTGCGCGATCTCGCGCTGCACGGCCTGGTCGCCTCCGACGGCAACACCCGGGACCGGCACAAGACCTGGCGGCTGGAGGGCACGGCCGGGCTGGAGGCGGCCGGGCAGGTGCTCGGCCTGCCTCGCTCCGACATGGGATCGACGGCCCGGGGCGCCGGCCGCTCCGGTGCCCAGCACGCGATGGCGGTCAACGAGACGATCACCGCGTTCGTTATGGGCGGCACCGCGCCGCAGGCCCCGGGCGGGGTGGGCACCGTGACCGACTGGGAGACCGAGGCCGAGTTCCTGCTGCCGGGCGGCAGGCGCAAGGTGCGCCCGGACGCGGTGTGGCAGGCCCCGGAGATCGGGGTGCCGGTCCTGATGGTCGAGGTCGACCGCTCGACGATGTCGTCGGAGCGGGTCGCCGCGAAGTTCACCGCCTACCGCGAGCTGTTCCGCACGAAGGTGAAGAGCACCGACCCGGCGCTGGCCGACGAGGAGCCGGCCGACCGGATGGTCCACTGGTGGCGCCGGACCTGGCCCGGCCCCCACACCCGGCCCGGCTACCCGCCCGTCGCCCTGGTCGTCACCGGAGCCGGACCGGCGGCGCTGACCAACCGGCAGCAGGCGGTGTCAGACCTGGCGCGCGATGCCTGGGGCGGTTCCTGGTGGACCATGCGCTCCGACAACGCGGGCGGGGACGGCTGGCGCGAGTACGACGACGCGGTGCCGGTCATCGCCACCACGCTGGAGCTGCTGGCCGAGCACGGCCCCCTCGGCCCGGTGTGGTGGCGCTACGGCCGCGACGGAGCCCGCTACTCCCTGCTTGACGCGCTGGAGAGCCCGGACACCCGCGAGGCGTACGACGAGCGCCAGAAGGCCAGGGAGAGGAAGGCTGACCAGGTCCACCACGAGCTGATGGAGACCCTGGCCTGCGCCGACTGCGGGAACGTGCCCTGGCAGGAGAGCACCGACGAGCACGGCCCGGATGGACGACGACAGAGGTGGACCCGCCGCCCGGGTGGCCGCTGCTGGAACTGCCACGAGAAGGACCAAGAGCGGCGCGAGGAGGAGCTGGAGGCCGAAGCCCGGGCCCGGCTGGAGGCGGCCCGGTCGGCGAACGCCGTGCTGCGCCCGTGCTGGACGTGCCGGGGCTCGATCGGCGGCAAGGAGGGCTCGGGGCTGGAGCTGACCGAGAAGGCTGGCCCTGACCGGCTGGAGTGCCCGAATTGCGAATGGGACCGCGAGCGGGAGGACTTGGGCCTGCTGGTGTTGCCCGCCCCGACCAAGCGCCAGCAGATGGCCGCGCTGGTCTCCACCCCGGATGACCCGTGGTGGGAGGAGCGGGTGCTGCACGCGAAGCTCTACCCGGCGAAGGGCCGTCGGGTGTGACCTGTTGGGTGTGGTGGGCGTGTTTTGGCCTTGCTCGCGGTGTTGTCTGGACCTTTGGTTGTGCCTGTTGGGGGTGGTGGCGGGGTCGGGTGTGGGGTGGGGTTTGGTGACTGTGTGTGGTGGTGGCTGTCGTCCGGTGCCGCTGACGCCGTCTCGGGGGCGGGTGGGGTGTTGTGGGCGGGTTTTCGGGTGTGAATTCTGCCGGGTATTCCGCCGGGTTGTTTTGGTGGATTGGCCGTCGGGTGGTGGTGTGAATTCGGGTCGGAATTGTGGTGGCCGGGGGTGGTGGCGGGCCGGTGTTCGGTTTGGCGGGGGGTCGGGCCGGGTGCTTCTCGGTGGTCGCCGTCGGGTGGCCGCCGTCCGGGGTTGGCCGGGCGCTGGCGCCGCCGTCCGGGCCGTGCCGCTGTCCGGGCTGGTGCCCCCTGCCTGGCCCGCCGTCCCTGGTGCTGCGCCCCCTGCTCGGTGGCCGCCGTCCGGGTCGCCGGCCTCGGCGGCTCCCCGCCTCCCCGGCGCTCGCCTGCCCGGCCGCTGTTGGGCCCGGCCGTCGTCCTGGTCGGCCGCCAGGCCCGTTTCGCTGCGCCGGGCTCGGCCGCGCTGTCCCGCTGTCCGGGTCGGTTCGGGTGCTGCCGGGCGGCCGCTGTCCGGGTTCCTGCTGCGCCGTGGCTGGGTGGTCGTCAGGCCGCCCTGGAGGCCGCCTGGTGGCTGTTCTGGTGGTCGTCCTGGTGGTGGGTGGGGGTTGTCGCGCTGGCTGTCGTGTTGCCTGTCGCGTTGGGGTGGTGTCGTGTGGTGTGACGTGGGCGGATACCCGGTTTCCCCTGTGTGTGGGCTGGGCGCGACAGCTCCCGCGACAGCCGCGGGGCGGGGCTGGCGTCCTGGGGGCCGGCGACCGTCAGGCGCTGGCCGTCCGGTGCCGCCGACGCCGTCCCGGGGGCGCTGTCCGGGGTGGCTGGGTGGTGGCGGGGCGGCGGGCCGCTGGTTGGGGCCGGCCTTCTCCTGGTGGTGGAGCTCGGTGGCCGGGTGGTGGTGCTCGGTGGCTGGGTGGCGGGTGCCACGCGGGGGTGCAACACGGTGTTTCACCGGGGTGCAACACGGGGCTGTGTTGCGGGTCTGACCAGGCGTTATGTGGCCGGGAGGGGCCCGGGGCGGGCGTGTTGCACTTCGTGTTGCAGCGGGCTGCGCCGGTCCGCCGGCCTCGGCTCTTCCCCGGTGCCCCCGTCCGCGCCGCCTGGTGCCGAGCTCCGCTGCCGGGCCCCTGGTCGCCGTCGTGGTCGGCCGTCAGGCCGTCCTGCTGCGCCTGGTCCGGCGGTCCTGCCGCCGGGGTCCTGGTGGCCCCCTGGCCGCCGTGCCCTGCCCGCCCGCTGCGCCCGGCTCGGCCGCCCTGGCTGTCCTGCCCTGCCCCGCTGGGCCCTGGCCGCCGTGCTGCCTGCTGCTGCGCTCTGACCGTCCGTCCGGGCCGCTGTCCTGGCCCGGTGTTCGGTTTGGTGGTGCCGCTCCGGGGATTACCCGGTTGACGGTGTGCGCTTGTTTTCCGGGTGGTCTGGATTGGCGGTCGCGGTGTCGGTGGCGAGGGCCGTAGGCCCCTTTCCTGCGTGCCTGAATTCGATTTCTTGTCGCTGCGCCGCGCGGGGCTTTCTGATTTCGCCCTGGAAGAGAGCGGAAGGGAATTCGCATTCTCGCCGGGAGGGCGGCCTGATAGAGCCGGGATGGATGGTTGCGGCGAGGTTGGCTGTTCGCGTCTCGGGCTCGTCCGGGGGCCGGTAGGATAGAGCTGTACGGAAGCCGGGGAAAGGCCGCCGGATGTGCTTCGGATGTCGGTCCCGAATCTGTGGTTGAGGGCCCGTCAGGGGCCGCCGTGCGGGGTGCCCATGAGGGCCCGCAACGGAGGCCGGGCAGGCCCGAGCCGGACCGGCGGCCCGGAAGGTGGCCCCGAGGGCCGCAGGCCCCGCTCGGAGGGCGGCGGATGGGCCGACAGCCCAGCAACCAGGCGGCTGACCGGCCATCGGCCGGTACCGGGGGAGGGGCCAGGGGGGTGAGGTTGTGGCTGATACCCGAAGTCCGCGACACATCGTCAACGCCCGGCGCCGCAGGCCCGGGCCGGCACCCCCGCCCGATCGGAGGGATGGGCCACTACCCGAATTCCGCGTCACATCGTCAACGCTCACCCCCGGGCGCAGCCCGGGAAACCCAGTCAGCAAACCGGCCCGTAGGGCCGCCAAAAGGCCAGCCCAAGAAAGCCGGAAAGCCGACCGATTGACGGGCCGTAGGCCCGGGACAGCGCCCCGGAAATGGCGGAGCGCAGCGACGCCCGACGCCCGCCCCGACGGCGCGTGCCGCGCCCACGAATTCGCCACCGGCGAATTCCCCCAGCCACGCACCGCCCAGCCCGGCGCAGCCGGGCCACACCACGCACGGTGACGGCGCAGCCGTCACCCCCCGACTGACGCCGCGTCAGCGGCGCCCCGGCCGCCAGGCCGGGGGTAAGGCCCTTAGGGCCTTCCGCCCCC
>NZ_JBVISA010000034.1:0-89445 GCF_055575755.1 Kitasatospora sp. NPDC034035
AGCACGTCCTACTTTCAGTAGGAAGAGTCCGTGCGACCCGGGCCTGGCGCTCCACCGTCGGGCGGGGTCCGGCACCTACATAGGTGCCGGACCCCGCCCGCGTTTACCGGCCGTTCGCGGATCAGGTCCGCGACGGCTGTCGGACGGATACCGACGATGCGGCGGGCATAGCTGCGCGGAGTGCCAGACCTTGACGGGCTCTTGTGAGCGAAGTGTCCCGCAGCGTCCCTCGCCCGGTGGCCGGGTTCCCGATCCCTACGCGTCGGACGGCCTCGATCTCCTGGGCGAACCGCTGCCGGAATCGCGCGTCCTCCGCGAGTTCCGGCCGGACCACCTTCACCGCGATGGTCAACCCGCCGGCGACCTGCCGAGGAACACCCTCCCCATCCCGCCGCCGCCCAGGCACGCCAGCAGGGGGTGCGGCCCGACCGCGCACGGATCGGCGACGGACAGCGGTTTCATCGACGGTCCCATCGGCAGGGTGCAGGTCACTGCCGGAAGTGACGTGATCCCACTAACTCACGTTCCGGGAAAGCGATCTGACGGGGAGAAGCGATCGACGACTGTGGGGCGCGCACGCGAACCCGTCCCGCCCGGAAGGGCAGGGCCGGACGGGAGCTCGCCGTCAGTTCCTGGAGGTTGACGACGTAGTGCCCCGGGGCCGCGTCCGGGGCCCGGTATCGGCTCCTGCTGTAGCCGCTCGTCTCGTACCCGCGATCAGGAGTCGACCCACCTCGCCGAGCAGGGGCTGACGCAGCCCGAGGACCGTCCACGACCACCTCTCCGATACCCTCGCCGAATTCCGGGCCACCAGCCGCGCCGAAGGCTGGGCCAGGGGTCAGCCGTCGGACTCACGCGGGTCGATGCGGTAGGCGAAGGGCAGGGTGCCCGGGTCCAGGGCGGTGGCGCCGCCGTCGACGGTGAGGGTCGCGCCGTTGACGAAGGAGGCGGCCGGGGACAGCAGCCAGGCGATGGCCTCGGCGACCTCGCGCGGGTCGGCTGGACGACCCGCCGGGAGCAGCCGGGTGGCTTCGGTGTAGGCCGCGCCCTCGCCGGCGTCGCCGTCGCCCAGCCGCGCCTCCTCGGCGAAGCGGGCCATCCGGCGGTCGGCCATCTCGGTGCGCACCCAGCTGGGGCACACCGTGTTGGCGCGCAGCCCGCTCGCGCCGTAGTCGACGGCCAGTGAGCTGCACAGCTGCAGCAGAGCCGCCTTGGAGGCGGCGTAGGCGGCGTTGCGCGTGCCGTTGCGCAGCGCCGAGACGGAGGCTACGGCGACGACGGCTCCGCGGGCCTTCAGCAGGTGCGGCAGGGCCGCGCGCATCGTCAGGAACGGGCCGGTGAGGTTGGTGCGCAGCACCAGGTCCCAGTCCTCGTCGGAGGTATCGCCGACGCCGCCGCCGCGGCCGACGCCCGCGTTGACCACCAGTCCGTCGAGGCGCCCGTAGGTGGCGACGGTGCTCTCCACGAGGTCGCGCACGGCGGCGGGGTCCGTCGTGTCGGCCGGGTGGGCCAGTGCGCCGGTCTGCCGGGCGACGCGTTCCAGCGGCTCGCTTCGCCGCCCGGAGACGACGACTTCGTGGCCGCCCTCCCGCAACAGCCTCGCGGTGGCCGCGCCGATTCCCGTGCCACCCCCGGTCACGATCACAACTCGCTGCTCCGTCACGGGCCTTCCCCTCCGATCGGCCACCAACCACCCCTGCTGTCCTAGCTGTATCACGAATCGACAATCGGCCGAGTGGTAGGGCGCGGAACAGGCCCCGACGCCGCCGAGGCCTGTCACCAGCACGCGGGCTGCCGGAGGGGCGTCGTCGACTACGACGTCATGCCGGCCGTGTTCGACCCCGAGGAGGCGATGGCCGAGGGGGTGCCGCAGCTGCACGGCACGGACGACCCCTTCGTCCGGGATCCGGTCCACATCCTGCTGGAGATCCATTCGCACATCGGTGACGTCGATGCCGGATTCGCCGACGCCGACGTGATCCACGAGGGCACGTACTCCTCCCCGCGCGTGCAGCACGCGCACCTGGAGACCCACGGCTCGATCGCCTGGATGGAGGACGGTCGCCTGAACGTGCGTACCAGTTCGCAGTCGCCTCCTCAGCAGCATCAAGTAGGTCACCCGCGACGGCGATTCCGGCAACACAACCTTCTGAACGGCCAACTCGGGCGCTCGACCGGGCACATGCGAATGCATTGCTCTCCCGCATGAGCCGGCCATCCCGGTCCCTGCTGTCGGCTGATCGGGGAGGTCTACTGGCAGCCGAGATCGGAGCCCGCGCCGCTGCCCAGGACCGACTGGAGGATCGCGTGCATGCCGATCTCTCCGGCGAGGTCGTCGGCCGAAGCCGCTTCCTGGCCTCCCAGACCGCCGACCGCCTGGAGATCCGCCGTCCCACCGACTGGCAGTACGTCCAGCGGGCGGAGCGCAGCGGAACCGCACCGGGCGGGCGTGGCGAGCGGTGGGGTGCTCACTCGTCGTACAGGTTGTACAGGTATGAAAGGGCGACGACGCAACTCCGGGTCCAGATGCGTTGCGCCGTCGCCCGCTCCTGGTGGTCGTCGCGCGCGGGGTAGCCGAAGGCGCCGGTGGGGTGCTGCTGGCAGAGCAGGAAGTCGGTTCCGTCGCGGGTGATCCGGTGATCGGCCCAGCCGAGCACCCCCAGCCCTTGAAGGAGCGCGGCGACCTCCTCGAGTCGGTAACTCCGGCAGGCGGTCGGCAGCGCGGCCGCGAACCGCTCCGCGACGGAATGCCAGGCGGAGGCGTCGTCGCCGAGGCGAAGCGGTTGGCCGTCGGCATACTGCGCCAAGGCCACGGCAGTGACCGCGGGCGCATGGTCCTCGGCCAGCAGGCTCGCGGGGTCCGTGGAGGCGAGGAGGGAGTCCGCCTGCTGCGCGGTGAGTCGGCCCAGGTCCTGAAGTCGCCGGACTCCGCCGGCGGCGGTCGTGGGAACGGCGGTGAGTCCGGTGAGCGCTCCTGCCGTGTCCGTCAGGAACCGGTCGAGGGAGTCGCAGGCCAATTCGCAGGCCGACAGGCCTCGCGCGCACTCGGCAACCGCGTCGACGCCCTGCTTCCCCCAGGCCACCGGTTGGGCGAGGGCGCTTTCGGCACATTGCACGAGATGCGTGAGAGTCCGGGCGGCGAGTTGAGGCTCCCCCACCGAGCGTGCGGCTCGCGAGGCCGCGCCCGCTGCCGGAACTGCGTCGTCGAAGGGCAACTCGAGAGCGTCGTCGGTCAGCCAGGCGATGGCACGCCGGATCGCAGCTTCAAGTCGTCCCTTGCCGGCGGACCGGGGAGGTGGGGGGCTCGGCCGCCGGATCACGGCTGCGTCGCGGGCGAGGTGGCCGGCCAGCGCTGCGACGATCGTGGTGTGGTAGCCGGTGGCCCAGCCTCGGTATTCCGCATCGCCGTTCTCGAGTTCCGGCGGGAGGACGCCCTCCGGCCCGGCGACCCGCCCGCTGGGTTCCTGTACATCGGCGAGAAACGCCCATGTCCGTTCCGTCTCGGGTGAGTCCCGGATCCCCAGGCACAGCAGGCAGCAGAGCAATTCGGCGACGAGGTCGGCGTTCTCCCTCTGGCGGCACAGAAGGCTGAGCGCCTCCAGCAGTTCCACGGCCTGCGGCAGATCGAATCCGGTGGGCCACCGGGGGACACGCCGACCGAAATCGGTGGCGTAGAACACAGTATGCGTGATCGCGTAAATATCGCCATCGCTCAGCTTCAGCACGGACGGATTCGCGCAGAGCAGGGAGAAAGACAGTACAGCGTCGGCCACCGGCATTCCGTGATCGATTCCGGCCAACTCCAGCGTGTGCAGCAGATCGAGCTGCCGGAAGGGAACTCGCTCGAAACAGGCCGCATAGCGCCCGGAGACCGCTTGGCCGATGAGGCGCTCGAATTCGCTGTCGCGCTGCCCGCACAGCCGCTGTGATGCATACGTGCCCGCATACAAGAGCAGGGCCCGCTCGTCGCGTGCGACGAGCTCACGGTACGAGGCTCGAGCCGCCACCGCGGTGACCTGGTCGAACAGCATCTGGTAGTCGGCGTCGTCGAAGGATCCGGACTCCGCCCGGGCGCGCAGTCCGACCAGCAACGCGACCTCGACGAGCGCCTTGCGGACGAACAGTACGCGCCCCTCATCGGCGGCGTCAGGGTCGAAGCGGGTGCGGTGCGCGGCCAGCCAGGAGACCGCTCCGTGTTCCACCATGCGCCACATGTCAGCCACAGCCGCCCCCTGATGAGTCGATTTCACCTGGCCTTGCTTTTCGCCTGGCGCGCCCCGGTACGGAGCGGTCCGAATCTAGGCCTGCGCAGATTCCTCGGCCACGGACGGGACGACGAGCACGTACTTGTCCCAGGCCAGTACATAGCCGGAGATTTCTCCGAGCGCGGTGGTCGCACTGACCAGCTGCTCCAGAGTGGTGTCCATGTTTATCAGCCGGCTGCTCTGGAGGAACGTGAGAGCGGCCCGGGCGTCAACAGCGGGGCAGTTGGTCATGGCGAACCTCCAGTGAGGGCGTGACTCCACGGGCTTCTATCCCGCGAAATACTTATTCTCGATAGTGTCAATGGTTTGCGGGGATGTCATCAGCGAATGCGCGGATTCACCCGAACGGGCCATCATGCATACAATATTCCAATTATCCTCGCTGGGCGGATTCACGGAGACCGCGTGCACGAAGACCGCCGGGCCTTCTTCGCCCCAGCCTGCCGCCAACTCGCGAGCTGCCGCTCGGGTGAGATGACCACCACTTCGTAGACCAACCCGGTCCAGAGCGCCCGCAAGTTCGACTACATCTTCAGCAGCAGTGCCGACTTCACCACGGCGCAGGCGGACACCGGCATGGTGACGGACGGCGGCCAGGACGTCAGCTACCAGGACCACTTGATGTACCGCGCCACGCTGAAATGGAGCCCCGACAGCCAGGCCCCGCCGGCCCCGCAGGTCTTCGACAGCCCGGCCACCGTCGGCTCCGCCAACACCTGGGCCAACGCCGTCAGCCGCACGGCCGGCGACTTCACCGGCAGCGGCGGCGCGGACATGGTGCTGCGCTACGCCAACGGCACCGTCATGCGCTACGGGCGCAAGAGCGACGGCAGCGTCGACGCCGGGCAGCAGCTGGTCTCCGGGAGCAACGGCTGGTACGACGCCGCGAGGGTGACCGCCGGCTACTTCAACGGGGACGGCCTCGCCGACCTACTGCTACGCGGCGTGGACGGCTCGGTCACCGTTTATCAGGGCACGGGCGGCGGCGGCTTCGCGGCGGGTTCGCAGATCACCGACGGCCGCGCCTGGTCCCCCTACCTGCACCAGCCGACCTTCAGTTGGAAGGCCGTCGAGGACATCACGGCGGGCGACTTCACCAAAGACGGCCAGGCCGACGTCGTCCTGCACCGGATCAACCAGTACGACTCCAAGACACCCGGTGGCGGCCAAACCGAGCTCCTCGCCTCAACCGGCAACACCCCACAGCTGTTCGGCGCGCCCAGCGTGCTCAAGTGGGCCTCGCCCGGTCGGTGGACCAACAACGCCGACACCCTGGTCGCGGATGTCGACGAGGACGGGAAGGCCGATCTGATCACCCGTCAGGACTGCGGGGCGACCCTCTACGGCGCCGTCTACGGCCGAGCCAGGGGTGGAAGACGTTCTACCGCTGGGCGGACGGCAGCCTGCTGGTCGACGGGAACGGCACGGCGAATCTGGCGAGCCCCATCGCCGCCACCGTGAGCGCCCCCACGGTCCGCCTCACTCTGCGCGCCTCGGACGACCGGGGCCGGGTCGCGTCCTTCCAGTACACACTGGACGACGGCGCAGCGGTCACCCTGGACGCCTTCCACAACACGCCGGACATCCAGTGACCGGGCTGGTCGGCGGGACGGCGCACATCCTCTCGGTGACCGCCGCGGACCCGTCCGGCAACCGCTCGGCCGCGACCACGTACAGCTTCACGGTCGCCTGACCGGGTAACCGACCCCGAGCACGCCCCGGACCAGGCAACTGGCCCGGGGCGTGCTCGCGTGCGGAGCCGATCTCGTCACGACGGACATCCAAGCTTGACTCGGCGGGCGGGATCGGCCTGGTGACTCCCTGAGCGACGGAGGTCGAGTTCGCGCTTCCGGGCGTCTGCGAACTCCGTAGGGTGCCGGCGGTGCAAGCGCAGCACCGCTCGGACAGCCCGGGCGCTCGATCATGGCGCGCCGTCGTCCGGGAAGCGGTTTCAGAAGTTGATCCGGGGCTGGAGCCCGGTCCAGGCCTGGTTGGCGCCGCCGTGGCAGGTCCACTGGCGGACGGGTGCGCCGTCGTCGGTGCGCCAGTCGGCGACCTCCAGGCACTTGCCGGTCGCCTGGTTGCGCAGTTCGAAGGCGGAGGTGTAGCGGGGGATCTGCTCGGCGTGGGCGGTGCCCGGGGCGGCCACCGGAAGGGCGGTGGCGAGGGCGAGCAGGGCGGCGTGGGTGCGGTGTCTCCGGGTGGGGGCGGGACCGGTCACGGCTGTCCTCCTGAGGTGCGATGGGTGGGCGCCGGGCCGGGAAGGCGAGGAGCCGGTGCCCGGACTCCCCGGCGGCGTCGAGGAGTTGGACCGCCGCGTCCTCGAAAGAGTTGTGCGGAGCCCGAGGGAGCGGAAGGGAGAGCATCCGGGTGGCGAAGACCACGGTTTCCTCAATAGGTGTTATCTCCGCCGAGCCCGGCGGTCTCCTGTGATGTCGGCGCAAGAGGCGTCGGCTGGTCGGGGTGGCGCGCGTGGTGGTACGGCGCGTAGTCGCTCCAAGCGGCCAGGAGAACCCAAGGAGCCTGTTTCATGCAGTCTGTTCGTCCAAGGCAGATGATTACCGCAGTCCTGGCCGCCGGAGTCATAGGCGCCGCGCTGAGCGCGTGCGGTCCGCAGAACGGCGGATCCGTCACGGACACGGCAGGTGCCGCCCCGGCGAAGGCGGCGGCGGCCGTCTCCTCCCCGTCGGCGTCCGCTTCCGCGGCCAGCCGGGAAACAACGCCGCCGCCCGCCCCGCCCGCACCGACCACCCCGGTGGCCACCAAGGACCCTTCCAGCCCGGCCACGGCGAAGACCTCGACCCAACCGCCGGGCCAGAACGGGACCCAGGCTCCGACCCAGGCCCAGACCCGGACCTCGACCGGAGCACCGGCCAAGGCCCAGCCGAACACGGACAGCGCGGCGTCGGGCAGGACCCCGGCGAACCCCGGCCACACGACATCCGCCCCGGCCCCGGCCCCGGCGAACCCCGACACCACCGGGCCGGACCGGACTGCGGGCAGCGCCGAGGCGCTCTCGTTGAAGCTGATCAACGAGGAGCGTGCCCGCAACGGTGTCCCGGCCCTCGTCGTCAAGAACGACCTGACGGAGTTCGCCGCGAACTGGGCCCGCCACATGCGCGAGACCGGGTTCGCCCACTCGGAGAACGCCTCCGGTGCCGGACCCAGCCTCACCGGCAGCCGGACGCTGACCGGAGAGTGCATCGTGATGTGGAGCGACGCCTCGCTCACCGGGGAACAAGCCGCCGAGCAGTTCCAGAAGATGTGGACCGAGTCCCCGGGGCACCACGCCGCTCAGATCAACCCCCGCTACACGCAGATCGGCGTCGGCCTCTACCACGACTCCAGCGGTTGGTGGGGCGTGCACGAGTTCGCGGGCTGACACGAGAACCGGCCACACCGAGCGCGGTCCGCGCTCATTGATTGTGACCAGGCACAGTGTGTCTGAGCTGGGGTTATCGGTTAGGCCGTGTCTGACAAATGATCATATGGCTTGCTCGTGAGGCCACGTTGTCCGCTGTCTGAAGGCCCAGCGGGTCGCTCGCTGCGACCGGGCCAGCCGCTCCCCAGGTTTGGGGAGCGGGATTCTGTTCCTGGCAGGATGGCCGGATGGACGACGACACCGCCCCGCCCCGGGCCGACGAGCTAGCCTTCGTGCGGCCGGCCCGTCGGCGGTGAGCGAGGCGCTGAAGCGGCTCGCCGCAGCCGCCCGCCACGACACCGCGGAGTTCGAGCAGGCTCTGTTCGGCCTTGCGCTACTGTGCGCGGAGACACCGGTTGAGGCTCTGGAACTACTTGTCTCGGCTACAGCGGCACAGGATCCGATGTTCAGGCGCGCAGGGATCGAGGGCCTCGGCATCTTCGGCCCCGACGCCGTGGCACACGCGCCGATCATCGCCAGCGCCCTCTCCGACCCGGATCCCGAGGTGCGTGAGGCAGCGCAGGTTTCTCTCAAAGCCGTGCTCAGACGGAACGAGCCCGACGAGGAAATCCGCGCTGCCGTTCGCCGAGCGGCCGAACAACGGTAGCCGGGAGACGCCAGGTGATTACCCGACTGGTTCCCGGAGCCAGAGGATCAGCGAGGCCAGGACGACTCCGGCACGGTAGCGGTCGGCGAGTTTGTCGAAGCGGGTGGCGATCGCGCGGAACTGCTTGAGGCGGGCGAAGCATCGTTCGACCACGTTGCGTTCGCGGTAGATCTCCTTGTAGAAGGTAGGTGGTCGGCCACCGAGGGCTCCACGCCGCCGGCGGTGGGCCTCTTGGTCGCGGCGCTCGGGGATGGTGGCAGCGATACCCCGGCGTCGGAGCAGGTGGCGGATCGCCTTGCTGGAGTAGGCCTTGTCGCCCAGTACTCGGTCCGGTGTCGTGCGCGGACGGCCGGCGCCGGGGCGCGGGATCCGGATGGCGTCAAGGACCTGGCCGAACGCGGTGGCGTCGTTGGCGTTGCCCGGGGTGAGCACGATCGAGAGGGGCAGGCCGCGGCCGTCGACGGCCAGGTGGAGTTTGGTGGTCAGTCCGCCTCGGGACCGGCCTAGGGCCTGGCGGGTCTGTGAGCGGCCCGGATCTTCCAGTTTGTCCCCGTCTGCGGCCCCTTTTTTCGGGCGCCGGCCGCGTGCTGATGGGCCCGGTTGATCATGGAGTCGACGGCGGCAGTCCACTCGATCCGGCCCACCGCGTCGTCTCGGACCTGGACGTGTTCGAGGAGCCTTCGCCCAGGTCCCGTCCGATTCCCAGCGCGCGAACCGCTCGTAGACGGTCTGCCATGGCCCATAGCGTTCAGGGAGGTCCCGCCAGGGCGCCCCGGTTTGCAACCGCCACAGAACCCCGTTGACCACCTGCCGATGGTCACGCCACGGGCGGCCACGTCCGTCCACCTGCGGCAACAGGGGTTCTATGCGTCCCCACGCCGCGTCCGTCAACTCACCTCGACCTGCCACAAGATCAATTGTCAGACACGGCCTAGTACTCCAGTGTGGTTTTGCGATCTCGTGCCCGAAGCGGGTTGTGGCTGAGTGCGCTTACTGTCACCAGGGGAAGCGGCAGGTGGCGTTACTCGCTCCGGGTGGGCTCGGGCTGGAGTGCGGTGACGAACTGCAGGAGGCGTTCGTTGACCAGCTCGGGACGCTCCAGGTTGAGGCCGTGGCCGGCCCGCTGAACGATCTCGGCCTGAACATTCGGGATCAGCGCGGTGACCCGCTTCAGAACATGGTGCGGCCGGAGCAGGGCGCTTCGGCGTCCGAGCAGGACGAGGGCGGGCAGCTGGATCGAGCTCAGTTCCTCGTCGGTGAACGGTCGGGCCGCGGGACGGGTGTTCGGCTTATAGGTCCGCATGCCCAGCATCAGCGGAGCGATCATCTGGGGCGGTGAGCTGAGGGCGGGGTTGGCGAGCAGGCGCCCCAGGGCGGGTCGGAACGGGCGCGGGGCGAGCATTCCGAACAGCCCGCCGATCATGTGGGCGTAGAACCGCGCGGGGACCTTCTCGATCCCGCCCGGGTCCAGCGGGGCGATGGACGCGAGGCGCTCGGGTCCGTGAATGCCCTGGTTGAGGGCCAGCCATCCGCCGTAGGAGAGGCCGACCAGGTGGACGCGCTGCAGCCCGAGTCCGGCGAGGACCTCGCCGAGCCAGGCCGCGTTCTCCTCGGGGCCGCCCGCGACGGCGCGTTGCACGCTGCGGCCGGGATCGTCGAGGGTGTCGATCGCGTAGACCGGGTGGTTCTCGCCCAGGGCGGCGATCTGCGGGTACCAGTTGGAGGCGTGTCCGGCGTGGCCGTGCAGGAGCACGATCGGCTCGCCGGTCCGGGCCCCGTAGCGGTGGACGTGGACGGTGCCGTAGCCGGTTTCGACGTCCAGTTCTTCGCGCGGGCCCGGCCACAGCTCCATGGCACGGTCGTACGCCTCAAGGAACTTCCCGCGGGCTTCCTCGCTGACGAAACGTCCGACGCTCGTCCTGGTCATGGTCCCTCCCGACACGCGAAACAGCAGGACTTGATGGTATGTTTGTACCATAAAAACGTTCGGAGGGAACCCGATGCCGAAGCTGGTGGACCACGAGGAGCGACGGGCCCAGATCATCGACGCCCTGCTCCGCGCGGCGGCGGACACCGGGCTGCACGCCGTCACCATGCGGTCCGTCGCCATCGAGGCGGGCATCTCGGTGCGGCTCGTGCAGTACTACTTCGACACCAAGGAGCAGCTGCTGCTCGCCGCGATCAACCGCCTGACGGCGCGCATGGGCGAGCGGGTCCGCGACCGGGTGAGGACCGCCGGCTCCTCGCCGGCTCCGCGCGCCATCGTCGAAGCGGTCCTGCTCGAAGCCGTGCCCACCGACGAGGAGAGCCGGATCTTCCACCTCGTCCACACCGAGTACGCGGTGCTCTCCATCACCGATCCCGCCCTCGGCGGCCAGCCGTTCCTCGCGGCACCCAACGAGATGGAAGGGTTCCTGATCAGCCAGCTCGCAGCCGCCCAACAGGCCGGGGACGCCGATCCGCACCTGGACGCCCGTCAGGAGGCCGTCGTCCTCCTGTCCGTCTCTGCCGGCCTCGGCCTGAGCGTCCTGCTCGGCCAGCGCACGGCGGACGACGCGACTGCCGTTCTGCGCTACCACCTCGGTCGACTCTTTCCCGGTTCGTGAGCCTCCACAGGGCTGCGTCAGGCCGCCGACCGACCGCTGGTGCCATGCATGGCAATCACGGGTTGTGTGGACTCCTGAAGATCGCGCGATTGCCGCGGGTCATGGCATGGACGCCGGCCGCCGGCGGGCGATGTTCGACCAGACCATGGCCCGGATCGCGGGCCGGTTCAAGCGGGTGGAGCCGCGGGCCACCGCCCGTGCCTTTGTGCTCGCTCTGCTGTCGGGCGTCGAGCTGAAGAACTGCTGGCGTTTGGCAGAGCAGGCCGGTCATTCCCGCCCCGGGCCGATGCAGCGACTGCTTCTATCCCGGCCCCGACTTCCGCTCGGGCTCTGCGAAACGGGAGGACCGGCGGCTACCATCCCGGTCGAGGCGTGGAGTCCCACGCTGTCGGGGTGGGACGGGGAGTAGGGGGAAGGCGTGCGCAACGCGCCCGGTGTCGTCATCGATGTCTCCAATGTGTGCTGGTCCGGGAAACTCCCCCCGCTGGGACGCCAGCACCCCTTGCTCAAGCGGCTGTTCCTGGTCCGCGACGCCTGGCGGGAGCAGTTCGGTTCGAAGGCCCCGGTGGACCTCGTCGCGGACAACTCTCTGGTGCATTCGCTGCCGCCGGACGACGGCGCGCGGCTGCTCCGGCTGCGGCAGAACCCCCGGAGGGAGGGTTTCGCTGATGTCCGGTTCGTGTCCTACGCCGACCCGGTGTTCCTGCGGCTGGCGCGAGAGCGGGGCCGACACGTGATCAGCTCGGACCTCTTCACCGACCTGCGGCGCAGGGAGCCCTGGGTGGAGCAGCAGCCCGACCGCATCCTCGCCTGGACCACGGGAGCGGATCGGCGGGTGCGCCTGCACCGGAGCGGCATCGTGCCGGCGCCCGGGTACCGGGTGTCCCAGGCGATCGAGTTCAAGGATCTCAAGCACCTTCAGCGCCTTGATCCGGAGCACAGCGACCACAAGCGCGTCCTGCGGAGCCACTGGCGGTGCACGGCACTCGGTTGCGACACCGCGATGAGGTGGCCGGACGGGCTGCTGGGCTGGCCCTCCGTCAGCCGCACTACTGCCCGCGCCGTCTGCACGTGCGGCGCACTGCTGGAGGAGCTCGGGCCGCGCGGCACGACCCGGAGTTTCGTCGTCTCGGACGCGACGGCCCCGGACCTGCCGGGCGGGCTGTCGGCCGGCGAGTTCCTGCGCTTCCCGGTCAGCGTGGGCGACGCGGTGCAACTCGGGCGCGGCACGCTGCGCCACGGCATCAACCTGGGCGCGGAGGAGCTCGACCCGCCGCCCGGCGTCAAGCGGGTCAGCCGGGTCCATCTGCTCATCTCGATGGAGGAGAAGCCGGGCGGCGGCAACCCGCAGGCCTACGCGGTGGACCTCGGCTCGGGCAACGGCACGGTGGTGGTGCGCGGCTCCGGTCCGGCGCGTCGGATCGAGCCGGGCGAGCGGGTGGCGTTCGGCGAGGCCGACCGGCTGGTGCTCGGGGACACCGTGGCGCTGCGCATGTCCGGGAAGCGGTACTTCAACGCGGAGCAGGCCCTGCCGCCGGAACTCGGGGACGGCGGCGGCGGCCGGACCTCCTTGGGCTGAGACGGCCCGGGTCTCACTGCGGCGCGTAGCCGGACAGGACTGTCCCGTCGGCGAAGCCCGCGTACATCAGACCGTCGGACAGGATGGCGGAGGGCTGACCCGCCGAGACGCCCAGGTCGTTGCGACTACCGGGCCAGTCCGGGAACGAGACGGGCCTCGTTACCGCGTTCGCTCCCTGCGTCAGGTCGATGCTCCCGGGAGAGGCGACCGTCAGCTCGACGGCCTTGTCGCCCGCCAGCAGCAGTGCCGTCGTCTTGCTGGTCCGGTCCTCCGGGAGTTGGTGGCTCCAGAGCTTGCGGCCGGTGGCGAGGTCCACGGCCGAGTGGGCGCCGGGGGTCATCCCGTCGGCGACCAGCAGGCCCTTGGCGCCCAGCGCCAGGTGTGGGCCCGCGCCGGTCAGCAGGGTGCGGCCGCCGTCCAGGTGCTGGGCGTCGAATGCCGAGACCTTGCCCTCCCCGGTGTCGGCGCAGACCACCCACTGTCCGTACCCGTGGAGGACGGTACAGACGGCGGCGGTGGAGCCGGTGATGGTGCCGCCCGTGGTCTCCAGCATGACCAGGCGCTGGTCCGACATCGCGTACAGTCGTCCGTCGAGGGCGATCGGCAGGGTACCCGCGGAGTCGAGCGGTGTCGTCCACAGCTCCCGTCCGTCGTCGGTTGCGTTCGCCCGCAACTCGCTGTGGTCCGCCGCGCCGCTGCCGCCGACATGCGGGCTGGTCGGGTCGACGAGGTCGGTGACGAGGGTCTTGCCGACGAGCACCACACCGACGGCGGTCCGGCCGTCCCGGGCAGGCTTCTCCCAGCGGACGGTGTGGTCGCGCAGCCGGATCGCACGGGTGTAGCTGCCGTCGGTGGTGTAGGCGTTGCCGTCGGCCAGGACCGGGGCCCGGACGGTCGCATCGCCGAGCCGGCCCTTCAGCGGCACCTTGGGATCGAGGCTCCAGCGGGTCGTGCCGTTGTCGGCGTCGAGCGCGATCAGCCCGCCGTCGGAGCGCGAGCACACGTACAGGCCCTCGCCCAGGGCGCAGCCGGCGAGGCGGACGCCCAGCTCCTTGTGCCACGGTGCCCAACTCGTCCGGATCGAAGCGGTGTCGAGTGCCGCGCTGCCGAACTCGCCGCTGGCCCCGGCATCTCCGTCGGCCATGGCGGCGGGGAGTGCCTCGGGGCGCGGGGTCGGGCCTGAACTGGCTCCGGTGGGCGCGGGGTTGACGGACGGGGGCGCCCCGGTGTCGGAGGTGTCGGCCGGCCACCGGGGGACGAGAAGCACCCCGAGCACGCTCAGCACCACCCCCAGCACCGCCGCGCCCACCAGTGGGCCCCGGCGTCGGCGTGACGGTGCCCGCGGGGCGGCGGGTACGGGCGTCAGAGGCAGCGCCGCCAGGTGGGCGGCGTCCTGCTCGTAGCGCGCGCACAGCTCCGCGACCGCCGGGGGCCAGCCGCGCGCGGCCGGCTCCGCGCCGAGCAGCGCGGTCAGTTCGGCGAGGTCCGGGCGGTCCTGCGGACGCAGTCGCAGGCACTCGGCGAGGACGCCGCGCAGGCCGGCGGGCACCCGGGACAGGTCGGCCTCGGCCTGGCCGATCCGGTGCAGTACCGCGAGCGCCTGGCCGCCGTCGAAGGGGCCGCGCCCGCAGGAGGCGTATGCGAGCACCGCGGCGAGGCAGAAGACGTCCGAGGCGGGGCCGATCCGGGTCGCGCCGTCGAGGTGCTCGGGCGACATGTAGCCCGGGGTGCCGATCACCTTGCCCATCGAGGTCAGTACGGTGCCGTTCAGGCGCTTCGCGATGCCGAAGTCGATCAGCCGTGGGCCGGCGGAGGACAGCAGCACGTTGCCGGGCTTGATATCCCGGTGCAGCAGGCCTTGGGCGTGGACGGCGCCCAGTTCCCCGGCGAGGTCTGTACCGAGCGCGCGTACGGTCTGCTCGTCCAGCGGACCGGTCGCCTCCACCGCCTCGGCGAGCGTCGGGCCGGGGATGAACTCCGAGGCCAGCCAGCGTGGTTCGGCGCTCGGGTCGCAGCCGAGCAGGGTGCCGGGGAGGGCCGCGGAGACCGCGCGTGCGGAGTCGATCTCGCGACGGAACCGGGCTCGGAGTTCGTCGTCCGGTATCCGCTCCGGGTGCAGGGTCTTGACGGCGACCAGGCTGCCCGGGCCCGCCGCTTCGGGGCTGCGGGCGAGATAGACCTCGCCCATGCCGCCCGCGCCCAGCCGGGCGAGGGTCAGGTACGGTCCGATCAGGCGCCGGCTGTCCGGGGGCAGCGGCTGCAGCACGGCGAACTCCGTTCGTCGGGGCGGGTCATGACATCCCGGTGCGGCCTGGCCAGGGTCACTGTGGGGCCTCGACGGCGTGTACCGCGCCGTCTGCGCCGACGGCGATCAGGATCCCGTCCAGGGCGAGCACCCGGGGGTGTCCGTACTCGGCGAAGGAGGAGAGCGTCGCGTGCGGGCCGGGCGACCCGGCGGGCTTCGCCAGGTCGACCGTGGTGGGTGCCGGTGCCGCGCCGCCCTCCGGGTTCGCCGGGACGATCAGCAGCCGGGCATCGGTCATGGTGACGGCCTTCGTACCGAGCAGGATCGGCCGGGCAGCGGTCGGGTACACCGTGGAGTCTCCGCCGCGCGGCTTGTCGACGGCGAGGCGCCAGCGCTGGGCTCCGGTGGCGGCGTCGATGGCGGACATCGAGCCGTCCGACGCGTTCTGGGCGGTGATCACCGTGCCGTCGGTCGCGGTGATCACCGTCTTCTGGTCGTGGAGTCGCTGGTTGTCCCCGCTGATGTCCTTCGACCCGGCGAAGTCCCTGGCTCCGGCGGTCACCAGCCCGCCGTCGGCGGTCCGGCACAGCACGGTCGTGCCGGTCACGGCCAGTGGGCCGCAGGCGCCCGGCATTGTCGCGATCGGTGCGCCAGTATCCTCGTCGAAGGAGGCGAGCCCGTCGGAGGTGGCGGCGTAGACGGTGTGGCCGTCGCCCGCCACGGGGCCGTATCTGAGGTGGAGCTTGACGGTGGTCGGGCCGTTGCGGCCCAGCGGGCGGCTCCAGGTGGGCTGCCCGCCGTCGAAGGTCGAGGCGTCCAGGGTGAACTCGCAGCCGATCTCCTCGCCTCGGTGGCACAGCGACAGGAGGAGCCGGTCCCCGTCCGCGAGCGGCTCGGTGGCGAGACCTACGTCCTTGCCGAAGGGGGTGGTCGACAGGACGCGCCCGCCGGTGAGGTCCTGGACTCGCAGCGCACCGTCGGCGTCCCGGCTGGCGACGCGGTTGCCGTTGATCGCCGGGTCGTCGCCGTCGTCGGGGATGAGGCGCAGGCCGTTGTTGGTCGTCGGCTGGTCCGGTGCGCCGGGATCCTTCGGGAGGTCCACGCGCCAGCGCTCGTGGCCGGTGGCGGTGTCGAGGGCCTGGAGGCTGCCGTCCACCAGGCGGCATACCAGGGTGCCGGCACCGAGCGAGCAGCCGGTCGGCTGGTCGGTCAGGTAGGCGGCCCAGGGTTGGAATCCGCTCGGCGGCCGGGTCTGCGCCGTGGTGAAGACCGCGTTGTGGCCTGGCCCGCCCTGCTCGGTGACACCCGTGAGCGTCGCGGCAGCCGGGGGTGCCTTGGTGGCGGCCACCGACGGGGTGGGCTGCCCGTCGGCCGGTGACCCGCTGCCGACTCCGAAGTGCAGGACGGCTGCTGTCCCGGCCGCCGCCAGGACGAAGGCGCTCGCAGCGGCGATCACGAGGAGGCTGCGGCGCCTCGCCGGACGGCCGGCCCCGGTGGACGCCGCGGCATTCGTCGGGCGGGGCGGCGGCGCAAGGGCCGCGGCCTGCGCCGAGGCGCTGCTCTCCGCGATCATCCGGGTGATCTCCGCCGGCCAGCCCGTGGCCGGGTCGGGACACTGCAGCGCCTGCGCCAGCTCGGCCGGGGTGGGGCGGTCGGCCGGCTCCCGGAGCAGGCAGGCCGCCACGATCCCGCGCAACTCGACCGGTACGGCGCCCAGTTCGGTCTCGGCACGGGCCGTCCGGTGCAGCAGCACGGCGGGCTCGGCCTCCCCGAACGGGCCCCGCCCGGTGGCGGCGTACACCAGGACCGCACCCAACGAGAACACGTCCGAGGCCGATACGGCCTGCCCGGCGTCCAGGACCTGCTCGGGAGCCATGTACCCGAGCGAGCCCAGCATCGTCCCGCCGGACACGGCCGTCTCCTCATCGGCGGCGCGGGCGATGCCGAAGTCGATGAGCTTGGGGCCGGTGGCGGACAGCAGGACGTTGCCGGGCTTCAGATCGCGGTGCAACAGTCCCTTGCCGTGCACGTCGGACAGCGCCGCCGCCAGCCGGACCCCGATCCCCGCGACTACCGCGACGGGCAGCGGACCGCAACCGGCCACCGCCCGGTCGAGCGTCGGCCCGGCCACGAACTCGCTCGCCAGCCACGGCACTTCGGCATCGGCCGAGCCGCCGAGGAGCCGGGCCACCCAGGGGCTCTCGACCGTGCGCAGCGCCTCGATTTCGTGCCGGAAGCGGTTTCCCACGTCGGGGTTGTCCAGCAGCTCCGGGCGGATCGTCTTCACCGCGGCGAGCGTGCCGTCCTCAGCCCGTCCCAACAGCACCTGGCCCATGCCCCCGGCGCCCAGCCGTCCGACGATGCGGTAGGGCCCGATCCGATCTCCCTGCGCAGCCGCCACCCCGACCCCTCCGTGTCCCCCGACCCCGGCCGCCACGTCGGCGGGCAAGGCGATGATTCCACAGCGTGACGGAAACGCGTCAGGTTTCGCGGACACAGGCGTGGAGTCGACGCGGGCCTCAGCCCTGGCCGAGCCCCCCGGCCTCCTCTCCGTCCGCAAGGACGGCCGCGCGCTCGGCTGGATCGAGCACGGTGCCGGCCGCGTGGGGCCCGGCTGCCTGCGCCTCACTCCCAGCGGCAACCGATCTACGGGGCGGTGTGCCTGCGGCGGCGGTGCGGGCGGCGTGCTGCATCCCGGCCTCGGTCAGGTGCCGGCGGCCGCCGGCGAGATCCTGACGGATCTGCTGCTCCACCGCTGTGAACACCCGGTAGTAGCTGTCGTCGTACGCCTCGACCAGTTGATAGGTCCACATGCCCGGGATGACGTCCCGGCCGAGGATCTCTTGTTCGACCAGGTCAGCCTGTTCTCCGCGCCCGGCCCGGCACAGCATCCGCACCGCCTCGGCGAGCATCCGGTCGGCGCCGCCCGTCATGTGGTGCACCGTGTACAGGTGGCCGCGGGCCCGCTCGGTGTACTCCAGCGCCGTCATCAGCATCCCCAGCGCCTCGATGGTCGCGTCGCCACCCCGGGCGGCCGGCGGTGCGCCTCGTCCGGCTGAGTTTTTCGAGGTGATTGGGCTCCACGCTTCCGGTGGGTTCAGGTACCAGGAGTTTTTCGGCGAGTTCGGGCTCCACCCGTGTGATGGTCTGTGACATGCCGCTTTCGGCGTAATCGGCGGTTGTGGGCCGTCTGGCGGTCACGATGTGCTTGTTGATCACAGTCCTGGTAAGGGAGACCGCTGGTGCACAGGTCTCGTGAGGTGCTGTTCGGGAGGATCCGGTGGGCCGAGCGCGAGCAGGGGCTGTCGGGTCGGGGGCCGGCGGTTCGGTTCAAGGTGTCGCGGCGTACGGTGCGGCTGGCGTTTGAGTCTCCAGTGCCGCCGAAGCGGAAGGCGCCTCCTCCGCGGCCGAGTGTGCTGGAGCCGGTGAAGGTCTTCATCGACGCGATACTGCAAGACCTTCGGCGACGCCCGCGTCTGCGCGGCCATCGCCGACCGGATCACCTTCCGCTGAACCCTTATCCAAACCGGCACGGAGTCCTACCGCTGCCTGGCCATCCAGGAAACCCTTTCCCCGGCCCGAAAATGACGACTCCCCAGCCCCCTGGGCCGGTGGGCCTCAACCGCGGGCGTGGACGGTGCCGTCTGTCACGCGCGGTCTGTGCCATGGTCCTTGCCCTCGCGTCCGCGCTGGCCTGGGTCGTGACCGGTCCGTCCGATGCCGCCCGGGCCGCGACCGCGTGTGCGGCGAGTCTGTGCGTCCTCAACGCGAGTGCCGCAGACGCCCTGTACGTCCACCCCGGCAGCGTCCAGGTCACCGGCAGCATCCTGGTCAACTCGACGAACAGTCAGGCCGCGCTCGTCAGTGGCACCACCTCGGTCATCGCGAACGGGGGCACCATCGGCGGCCCGGCGGCCCCGGCCGGCTTCGCCACCGCGAGCGGCGGCTCGTACAGCCCGGCCCCGGTCAACCAGCCCGCCGGCACCGACCCCTACGCCGCCTTGGCCCAGTGCCCGGCCGCATCGGCCTGTCCTTCGACACCGACCCCGCCGTATCCCTCGGTCAACCACATCTCGGGGAACCAGACGATCAGCCCGGGCGTGTACACCAGCATCTCGTCCCTGTCCGGCACGCTCACCCTCAATCCCGGCACGTACGTCATCACCGGCACCAACGGCATGACGATTTCCGGCGGGAAGGTGAACGGCACGGGGGTGACGATCTACCTCGCCTGCCCCTCCTACCCGACCGCCTGCGCGGCGGGCACCAGCGGTGCGTCCTTCACCGACCAGAGCGGAGGCAAGACCACGCTCAGCGCACCGACCACGGGGGCCTTCACCGGTCTTTCGATCATCGCCGACCGCAACAACACCGCGGGGGTCACGGTTTCGGGAAACGGCACGTGGATCACCGCCGGCGGCGTGATCTATACGGCCGCGGGGAAGCTGACGGCCGCATCCGGAGGCAAGGCCAGCTTCACCCGCGCGGTCGTGGACAGCGTCGAGACCAGTGGCAGCAACAGCTCCCAGATCACCGTCATCCCGACCACGGGCACGTTGTCGATCAGCGTGCCGGCCACGGCGGGCCTGGGCAGCGCGGCGCCCGGTGGCACCATCAGCGGTGCCCTCGGCTCGGTGACCGTCTCGGACGGGCGGGGACTGGCCACCAGCACGTGGACGGCGACGGTGTCCGCCACGAACTTCACCACCGGCGGAGCCTCGTCCGCCGAGACGATCACCACCACGAACGTCTCGTACTGGTCCGGACCCGCGACGAACACGAACGGAACCGTGACGGCTACGCCGGGCCAGAGCGACGCCTCGGCAAAACAGTCGCTCAGCAGTTCGAGAACCGGCTTCACCACCACCGGCAACGGGAACAACTCCACGAGCTGGGCCCCCACGGTGGTGATCGCGGTCCCCGCCGCCGCGGCAGTCGGCACCTACACCGGCACCGTGACCCACTCCGTCGCCTGATGCCGCCATCCGCTGCCGGTGAACGCATTCGGGCCCGCCAGGTTCAGCGGACATCCGCGGTCGTGCGCCACAGGCCGGCTGGGCTACGCGACCGAATGAGTCACCGTCCCGGCGTAGGTGCCGTTCACCGCAGCGGCGGGGATCGCGACGACGAGCGTGGGGTTCCACGTCGCGGAGTTGTTGCCGGTACCCGCAGTGAGGCTGTAGGCGGTGCGGCTGACGTTGAGGCTCTGGGCCTGGGCCGACGTGGCCTGGCCGGGCGTGAAGACGCCCACGCCGGTGGTGGAGCTCGCGGTTCCCGACCAGTAGGAGACCGAGCTGGCCGGGACCGTCTCCGGAGCCGTGCCGCCGCCCGTCTTGAAACTGGTGGAGATCGCGGACGCGGTCCAGGCGGCCGTAAGCAGAGCTCGGGAGTCGGTGACCGTGACATTGCCCAGTTGTCCGCTGACGGAGTTTCCGGGCAGTCCGCTCCCCAGGCCCGCCGGGCCGGCGGGGACCGAGATCGCTAACGAACCACCCGAGACGGAGAACGTGATCGCCGTGTCTCCGGGCGCGGCACCGGCTACTCCGGCGTTGGCGACAACCATCGCGGCTGCGGCGGCTACGGAATATCGGATGCGCATGGGTTTCTCCTTTGTCGTCCAGGCCCGGAACGGCAACCGTCCGGGCGACGCGCACTGCGGCGAGTGGCCGAGCCGGCCATTGGTCCGGGCGTACTGAGCCCGCGTCAACGATCAGACTGAGTCCTCGTCGGCTCCTCCAGCGGGCTGGGCCCGAGACCGCGCGTCTTGTCAGGGAGGCAGCCCCGGGGCCCAAAGTCATAAGATAGTGATGGTGCGTGCAACGCCTCTCGGGACACTCCGCCCCGAGTCACCAGGTCACCCGATGAGTGGCTCCCGGTCTCACCGGAAGACCTGCGGACCCCGAGGCCCGCCACGTCCACAAGACCCGCACCCACCGCCAGGACGGCTACAAGGCCCACCTCGCCGTCGAGCCCGAGACCACGATCTACACCGACGTCGAGCTGACCCCCGGCAACGGGGGCGAGCACCACGAGGCCCAGGTCGCCCTCGACTTGCTCGCCGACGAGCCTGAACCCGGTGGACGCGTTCGGCGAGACCGCCTACTCCACGGGGCCGACCCGCAGGGCCCTGCGGGAAGCAGGGCACCGGCTGTTCCTCAAACCCCGCCCCACTGACGACCGCCGTCCCGGGCGGTTTCAGCCTCGACGACTTTGCCATCGACACCGCGGCCGCCACAGCGACCTGCCCCGCCGGTCACACCGTCGCCTTGTCCGCACCGTCCGGCCGACACATGCAGCGCAAGGCGGTCTTCACCGGCCATTGCACCGGATGCCCCCTACGCGAACGGTGCAGCCGGGCCAAGGCCGGCCGGATCGTCACCATCCGCCCCGACCACGACCTCATGTCCCAAGCCCGCCAGGCGGCGAGCACACCCGACTGGCAAGCTACCTACCGCCGCCGGCGCCCACCCGTGGAACGCGCCGTCGCCTGGCTCGTCGGCCACGGCAACCGGCGCCTGCGCTACCGGGGAACGATCAAGAACAACGCCTGGCTCCACGCCCGCGCCTCAGCCCTCAACCTCCGGACCCTGATCAACCTCGGACTCACCCACAACGGCACCACCTGGCAGGTCGGGGCTGCCGCCTGATGGCGGCAGCCCCGACCACAGCAAGATCTTCATCAGCCTTCTAGGTCTGTTGCGAAGGTGGATCAAGGTTTTCCTTCGGGAAATGCCCGGTCCGTCCAGCCTCGTGACAGCCCGAGAAGGCCTGACCGCAAGGCCTCGCGCTGGTTGGCAACCCAAAGCTCCACCTGGTCGGTGGAGTCCGCGACGGACCGGTCCGTGGTGACAATCAGATGGGTGGACCATCGTCGGTCACCGACGGTCCAGTCGGTCCAGCGGTTCCAGACCATCTCGGACCAGCTGCCGTCGGTGATGACATCCGGCCGGTGCCGGGGGTCCTGGGCGTGCTTGCGATGCCAGTCGGCCCAGCCGAAAAAGGCTTCGACGGCTGGCGTGTCCCACCGGCCCGGATCGCGTTCGGTGAGTCTGCGGCGCCGGATCCCGTCGGACACGTCGACCAGACATACCGCGATTCCCTCCAGCAGCGGTGCCGACGGAACGGCCAAAACCTCACCGAGCGGAGACTGGCCGGTCAGCAGCAAATCGAGTCCGTGCCGCTGGTAGTCCAGTGCACGGCACACCCACATCTCGGTCGTTCGGTTCCGCCAGATCCGGTCCGCGTCGTCCGGAACACCGAGTTCGTCGAAGTCGTGCACGACGATCCCGCCGATCCGTTCACCGATGGCATGGGCGATGGTGGTCTTCCCCGAGCAACTGGAACCCGTCAGTTTGAGCAGCACCCGGCCAGAGTGGCAGGTCACCGGTGGACATTCCATGTGTTTCCCGGCTCCGCACCGTCCTGCTCGCAGCCATTCGTTGGTGACCACGACCAGGACCGTCGCCTCGCAGCGCACGGCGAGCTGCGGTGAGCACGCCTGTGCCATCTCATGACATCGGGTCCTCGCGGTCAGGCTCGGCGGGCGTAGGACGTCAGGCGATCGGCGAGCGCGATGACGAGGTCGCGCAGCTCAGCGGGGCGCTCGATGACGAACGGCCGGTCGAGTGAGGCGAGTACCGGGGGCAACCGGTCGAGCCGCTCCGCCCGCAGCTCGACGCGCAGCCAGCGCTCAGTCGCCGGGCTGATCGGTGAAGGCGAGAGCTTCCAGGAGTGTGTCGAGCCGGCGGGCGATGTGCTTGGGCAGCACTCGCCGGATCTTCGCCGATGCCGTCTCGTTTGCCGTGTGCTCCGTCGTCGTCAACCCTGCTCGGCGGCCGACGACCAGGCCGAGCAGCACGGCCAGTGCCTCGTCGTCGCTGAGCAGGAGCGGAGGCAAGCGGTACCCGGGGGCGAGCCGGTAGCCGCCGTAGCGGCCGCGCGCACCGATTCCACGGGCACGTCGAGGTCGATCAGCTGGTCCACATACCGGCGCACGGTGCGCCCTTCGACGCCGAGCCGGTCGGCGAGTTCGGCCACTGTCCGGGTGCCGCCCGACTGCAGCAGCTCCAGGAGTGTCAGTACGCGGCCGGTGGGGCCAGGCATGTTCGCAGCCTAACGCGAATACAGGACCGATTCTGTCCACTATTTCTCCTAGCCTGCGGCGTGCACGCTTTCAGCACAGCCAAGGAGATTCCCATGGACTTCGTCTCGATCCGCATCATCACCGGCGACGTGGCGCGCCTCGTCGAGTTCTACGAGCGAGCCACAGGGGCACGGGCGACGTGGGCCACCGAGGACTTCGCCGAACTCAGGACCGCGGGCGCCACCCTCGCGATCGCCGGGACCCGCACCGTCCCGCTGTTCGCCCCGGGCTCTGCCCACCCGGCGGACAACCACAGCGTGATCACCGAGTTCCTCGTCGACGACGTGGACCGCGTTCACCAGAACCTGACCGACTTCGTCACCGACTTCGTCAACGGGCCCACCACGATGCCCTGGGGCAACCGGTCACTGCTGTTCCGCGACCCCGACGGCAACCTCGTCAACCTCTTCACCCCCGTCACCCCCGTCACCCCGGCGGCCATCGAGTAGTTCGCAGTACGGGGTGCCCGGTCTGCCGGTGGTGGCAGTCGGCGTCGTGCCGGTGTCGTTCCGGGGCCTCGGGCTCCGGTCCGGCGGAGCATCTGGACCACTGCCGCGTTGCCGGCGGTGCTCTGCGGCGCAGGGAGGCCCGGGGGCGGCGCCGGGCTCGCGGCCTGGGGTCGGCGGGCCGGTGCCTTGCCTTTCCGTGCCTCGGCAGACCGGGCCCGTTCTTCGGCGTGCATGGGACCGCTCCCTCGGCGAGCGGGCGATTCCCCTCTGGATGCCTGAGGCGGGGGCGGTCGGACCACGTGCACGAGGTACACGAGGGCAGAGCAGCGGCAACGTGCGTGGGCTGTATGGGTGGGTGGGGCGGCGGATCGGCGGGTGGGGCCGGTCAGTAGTTGTGGTGGATCTGCCAGTAGGCCCAGGCCTGGTTCGGGCTGCCGTAGCGGCTGTTCATGTAGTCGTAGGCCCACTTGATCTGGGTGGCCGCGTTGGTCTTCCAGTCGGCGCCGGCGGAGGCCATCTTGTTGCCCGGCAGTGCCTGGGCCAGGCCGTAGGCGCCCGAGGAGGGGTTGGTCGCGGTGACGTTCCAGCCGCTCTCGTGGGAGATGATCTGGTCGAAGGAGGCGAGCTGGTCGGCGGGGACGATGCTCGCGGCCAGCGACTGCGGGGTGGTGGCCGAGGCGGCGGTGGGGACGATGGCGGCGCCGATCGCGGCGATGCCGACGGCGGTGGTGAGCAGGGCGGCGGACTTGCGCATGCGGGTGGAGATCACGGGCATGTGGGGGTTCGACCTCAATCGTGGGGGTGCCTGGCCCCGCGGCTCGGCGGGCCCAGCAGGGCCGGCGGGCGGGAGTCGGCACCGGGGCGGTCACGAGTGGTGACCGCCGAACGGGAGCTGCGGCAGCGGATGGAACCACCGTCGCAGCCGGCGACTGAGCCATTGTTAGCGGGGGTGGCGGCCGGTTCCAAGGGGTGCCCGCTACGACGCGGCGTCGTAGCCGAGCCGGGCGAGCGTGCCCGTCGGACGCGGGCCGGTACCCGTCGACCGGGTGGTCAAACCTGACCAGATCTGGACTTTTGTGGCGATTTGTACCGGTTTGAGCTGCGGAAACAACGGAGGCCCGGCCGCACGCGCGGGAGCACGGCAGCGGCGGCGGTCGGCCGGGCCGGCGCCGGGGGCGGGGCCGGGGAACGTCCTACTAGGAAGGGTAGGAGGTGCGCGGGGCGCGTGAGAACCGTCACGGGCCACCCCGGTCCGGCACCCGCCTCAAGGGGATCCAGATCACATCGCGGGTGACTGTCGGCAACCACCTGGTGGCGCCGACGCGCGTTCGACTCGAGCCCCGATTCCTGCCAGACCTGGACGCCCATGGCCCGGGCGTGCCGTTTCCCGAGCTGCCGGAGGCGGGCGGCCGGGCGCGTACTGCGGGCCTGGGCAGGTGCCAGGTCGGCTTGGAGCGAGGCCCGACCCACCGGCGATCCCGCGCCACGGCCCTCGAGCCGCGTGGGTAGGACCGGTCCATCTCGGTGACGGCCCAGTATCGATGTGGCGTGCCGTTCCTGTGCGTGGCAGCATGCGGCCATGTCGACGAGCGAACCCCCCGAGACCGTGGCCGAGGCAGTGCGGGAACTGCGGGAGATCGCCCACTCTTGGGTCGACGGCCGGCATGGCGACCCGGAGCTCCTGGTCGAAGCCGCACTGCGTGCCCTGAGCGCAGGCGTCTACACACCGTCGCTGCTGCACCTCGCCGCGTTGAGCCGCCTCGAGCACGAGCAGGCCTCGGAGCTGTTCGGCCAGGTGATGGAGGAGCTCGGATTCGGCTTCCACCCGCCCGAAGGCTACTGGGAGAGCCGCCTGGCGCTCGCCCGCTGGTGGGCCACCGAGATCGTCGGCGGGTGGCTCGACCCCTTCGAGGGCACCTCGCTCATCCTCTACGAGGTCGCGGAGGCCTACGGGCGGTGCGAGGAGTTGGCTCCCGTCATCGACGCGGCGACCGGGCACTGGGAGCGCGGCGGGCAGCAGCGGTCCCCGCACGAGATCACCGCAGACCTGACACGGGTCGCCCAGGAACTCGTGGCCCGCATCCCGCCGCCCGTCCGCCCCTGACAGCACGCGTCACCGACGCCCGCACCCGCGGCGAGGCCTGCGGCCCGCCCAACCCCCTCCTCGCCCCGGGGCCGGCGACGAGCAGACCGCGACGCAGCTGGCGGCCTGCGCCCGAGTGTGGGAACGGGCGGCGAGGGAGCAATGGTCAAGACCTGTGGACGAGATGACGCGCGGAGCAGGCTGCGGTGATGGTTCTTTGAAGTTCCCCACCCCCGGGCTATGGGTGCGGACAGACCTGCGCGCCCAACTTTCCCTCCACCGCGCTGACTTGCGGACAGCCCGTAAGGGGTCGCGGGTGCCGTCGTCCGGATGATGAGGTGGCACGGTGACCCATCATGATGAGGCGGCGACTGTCCGACCGTTGACACTGGCCTGGGTGGGTCGGCACCTGGAGGCCGGCGAGCGGATCGTCGGAGTCGAGGCGCTGCACGGCGGCGCCACCGCTGACATGCGGAGGCTGACCATCGGCACGCGGGCCGGAGGCACCCGGCACCTGGTGCTGCGCTCCTTTGTCGACCCGACCCGGCAGGGGCCGGCCGAGGACCTCCTGCACAGGGAGGCCCACGCCCTGACCACGTTCACCGGAACCGGCGTGCGGGCTCCCGGACTCGTTGCCGTCGATCCGACCGCCGCGTACTGCGAGTACCCCTCGCTCCTCATGACCCACCTGCCGGGCCGGACGGTCCTCGACGACGAGGGGCTGGAGGCGCGCCTGCCCCTGCTGGCCCGTCAACTCGTGGCGGTCCACGCGGTGCGGCCGCCCGTCCGGCCCTGGGAGTACGTGGCGCTGACGACCGCCGACACTGTCGTGACCCCCGAGGGCGCCGACGTCGCGGTCTGGGCCGCCGCGATCGACGTGATCCGCAGGCCCGCGCCGCGCTACGAAGGGCGGTTCCTGCACCGGGACTTCCAGCCCGGCAACGTGCTGTTCGACCTGTCGCCCGAGGACCCGGCCGGTGCCGCCGGTGCCCGGATCACCGGCGTCGTCGACTGGGCGGCGGCCTCCTGGGGCCCGGCGGACCTCGACGTGGCGCACTGCTCCACCAATCTCGCGCTGCTGCACGGGCCGGCGTGGGGCTTGCGCTTCACCGAGGCGTATCAGGAGGCCGGCGGGATGCTGGCCACGGCCGCGGACGAGCGGCTGTACTGGCAGGTGCGGGAACCATTGGCGTTCTCGGAGGAAGTGCAGTGGGTGGCGCAGCCGTGGCGGGAGACAGGACGGACCGAGCTGACGACACGAACTGTGGAGGAGCGGCTGGATGCCTATGTCACCTCCCTGATGGACGCGCTGGGCTGAGCCAAGGCGGTCCGGGGCCCGGCCCCGACCTCATCGTTTACCGGTCAACCAAGTGGGGAGTCGAGCAAACCCTGGGGAGTTTCGGTCGGGCATCCCCATCAGCGGTGCCCAGCCGGGTCGGTCCTATGCTGACGGTCGTGCAGGTACTGGGTGTGAGCAGTGAGGACGAGATGGTCGCCTGCTTCTTGAACGGCGAGCTGGCCAGCGGCAGGTTCGGCCGGAACCTCCGGTCTCATCTGGCGGCAGCCGGGCAGGCCGAGCAGTTGCTGACGCATCCGGACCTGTCCGACGCTGGAGCGAACTTCGCACGTCGCGCTCTGCTCGCCGCGACGCGCGGGTACGGCGAGAACCGTGACCTGTTCGAGAACTTCCCCGTTCACGTCACGTGGACCAGGGCACTCCTGTCCGCCGACGAGGCGGCCGGCGTGCGCTACCTCGACTATTCCTACTGGGTCGAACTGTCGGGTGGCAGCCGCCGGCCGGCCGACGCGGCCGCACGCGTCAAGGCAGGTCTACGGGCGTTCGACGTGCCCAACGAACCGTTCGTCGATGCGGCCCACGCGTTCATCAGAGGCGAGCGATTTCCTCCGCTCATCCTCGTCGGAGAGCGGCAGGACAACCTGGTCTGCCTTGAGGGCCACCTGCGTCTGACCGCCTACGCCCTCGTCGGCTTCCCGACCGGTATCGAGTGCCTGATCGGCACCGCGCCGGCCATGGGACGCTGGGCGCGGTAGTCCAGTCGCACCAAGCTCTCGCCGCCCCAAATCAGCCTGGCTGAGGACAGGTCAGCTCAGCCATGGGTCGGCTGGTGGCTCCTTCAGCCGATCAAGCTGCCTGCTCCTCGCGTTCGACGAGGACACCGTTCTCGAAGCGTGCGCCGGCGCGAACCAGCGGCACCAGATGGGCACCGGCGATCGCACGCCACACGACCAGATCGACTCCCGGCCCTGGTCGGCGATGACGATCCGACAGGTGGCGAACCGGACCCGGAAGGCTCGCCGGTTGAGGCCCGCGAAATCGGCGCCCACAGCGCCATGTCCGGATCACCTCCGGGCTCCAGTCCCTCATCCGCCGGGCGTCCGCGACGGCCGCGTCAACCATGCACCCGCCCAAGGGGTTTGCCGGCCGGCGGTCACGCGCCGGTCCCGGGTTGCGATCGGCTCTTCGGCGTCCGCGTCCGTGGACCCGTGGGCCGCGAACCAATAAGCGCCGGACGAAGACCCGACGCGTCGATCATGCACCACGCCACCGGCCCCGGGGCCCTGGCGGCAGCAGGCTGTAGCGGCCCGGAAACCCTCAGCGCTTGACAGGCTCTTGCCCGGGGGCGCGTACTGGAACGAGGACAAACAGCAGACAGGGCCCTGTGCTCCAGGTATCCGTTCGATATCCGTGGCCGGCGCGAAGTGGCGGCAGGGCGTGCTCGGATGCCCGACATCCTCGCGTCGCCTCGCCCGGTCCTTCGACGGCCGTTTTCTCGCGCGTGGGCACCACGCCCCGCATCGCCGGGCGGTTGGTGCACTCACGGTGACGCTGCCGGGGACCGGGGCCCGCGGCCGGGCCCGAGGGGCCGTCATGAAGCCGAAGTCGAAACCGGCCGATGGCCGACCGCAGCAGGAGGACGATACCGGCGAACCGCCGGTGGACACGCATCGCTTCCTGTGACGGTCACGTCGGGCGACTGCGGCTCGTCCACGGAAAGGCGGGCATCATGGTGCTCGATTCGACAACGCTGCACTCGAGCATCGAGGATCCGGTTCTCGACCGGATGAACTTCCTGAACGAGATCACGTTCAGCTACCCGGACGCGGTGTCCTTCGCACCGGGGCGTCCTTATGACGGCTTCTTCGAGGTCGAGGAGGTCCATGCGCACCTGCGCCGGTACGCGAAGTACCTGGAGAGCCGGGGCGCGGAGCTGGCGGAAGTGCGCAGCGGCTTCTACCAGTACGGGCCGGCCGCGGGGCAGATCCGGGAGCTGATTGCGTACTCGTTGCGGCAGGACGAAGGGCTCGAGGTCGCGCCCGAGTCGATCGTGGTGACCGTCGGTGCGCAGGAAGCGATGTTCCTGGCGCTGCGGACACTGTTCGCGACGCCCGAGGACGTGCTGCTGCTCGTGACTCCCTGCTATGTCGGCATCATCGGGGCCGCGCGGCTGCTGGACATCCCGGTGGTCGCGGTGCCCGAGCGCGACGGGCGGCTGGTGGTGGCGGACCTCGACGGGGCCGTACGTGCGCAGCGCGCGGCGGGCCGCCGGCCGCGGGCGGTCTACGTGGTGCCGGACCACGCCAATCCCACCGGGTCCACGCTGGACCTGCCGACGCGCACCGCACTGCTCGAACTCGCCGGGCGCCACGGGCTGCTCGTCCTGGAGGACAGTCCCTACCGGTTGAGCGGCCCCGGGCCGCGCCACCCCATGCTCAAGGCGCTCGACGGGTCGAGGAGCGTCATCCAGCTCGGCACCTATTCCAAGACGCTGTTCCCCGGTGCCAGGGTCGGCTACGTCGTGGCCGACCAGGAGGTGCGTGACGGCTGCGGGCGAGTCCGGCTGCTCGCGGACGACCTGGCGAAGGTGAAGAGCATGGTCACGGTCAACACCTCCTCGCTCAGCCAGGCGGCCGTGGCGGGTGCGCTGCTGAGCGCGGACGGCCGGCTCTCCGTCCTGAACGCGAAGGCTGCCGAGCACTACCGCCGCAGCATGGCCGAGACGCTCGCGCAGTTGGAGCGGTGGCTGCCCGAGGGGCGTCGCCGGGAGCTGGGGGTGGACTGGAACAGTCCCGACGGCGGCTTCTTCCTCACTCTGCGCACCGGTTTCCGTACCGGCACCGCGGCTCTGGAGCGCTCGGCCCGCGACTTCGGCGTGATCTGGACGCCCATGGAGTTCTTCCATCCGCACGGCGGGGGCGAGCAGGACATCCGGCTCTCCATCAGCTGTCTGACGCCCGGGCAGGTGGCCGAGGGGGTCGAGCGGCTCGCGCGGTTCGTGGAGGCGCTCAGCAGCGAGACGCACGGCGACGGAGCGCACGGCAAGGACGTGCCCGGCACCGGAACGGAGAGTGACGCACCATGACCACGGCCCTGGACCGAGCACTGATCGCCACGGCCCCGCGCATCCTGAGCGTGGGCACCGCCGTGCCCCCCGAACACTATTCCCAGGAGGAACTGCTCGACCTGTTCGGGATCACCGACCGGAAGGTGCGGTCCGTCTTCCTGCTGGGCTCCATCCGGCAGCGCTCGCTGGTGCTGCCCCCGGCAGCGCCGGACGGCACCAGGCTCCGGGAGTCCCAGGGCGACCTCCTGGACAAGCACAAGGCCTGGGCCGTGAACATGGGAGCGGACGCGCTGGCCCTGTGCCTCAAGCGGCTCGGGGCCGACCTGTCCGAGGTGGCGTACCTGTGCTGCGTGACCTCGACCGGCTTCCTCACCCCGGGCCTGAGCGCGCTGCTGATCCGCGAGCTCGGCATGGACTGGCACACCGCGCGGGCCGACATCGTCGGCATGGGCTGCAACGCCGGGCTCAACGCGCTCGCCGTGGTCGGCAACTGGGCCGCGGCGAATCCGGGCCGGCTGGCCGTAATGGTCTGCTCGGAGGCCTGCTCGGCCGCCTACACGATGGACTCCACCATGCGTACGGCCGTGGTCAACAGCCTCTTCGGCGACGGCGCCGCGGCGGTGGCGGTCATGGCCGACCCGGACGGTGGCGAAGGGCCCGAGGAAGAGGAGGAAGGGCCCGGCCGCCACCTCGACGGCCCCCGGATCCTGAAGGCCGCGGGCGTCACCATCGTCGACGCCATGGATGCGATGCGCTACGACTGGGACCGCGACCAGGACCGTTTCAGTTTCTTCCTGGACCCGCAGATCCCCTACCTGGTCGGCGCGCACGTGGAGGGCGTCGTCGACCGGCTGCTCGCCGGCACGTCGCTGCACCGCGACGACGTCACGCACTGGCTGGTGCACTCCGGCGGCAAGAAGGTCATCGACGCGGTGGCCGTCAACCTGGGGCTGACCCGCCACGACCTGCGGCACACCATCACCGTGCTGCGCGACTTCGGCAACGTCTCCAGCGGCTCGTTCCTCTTCTCCTACGACCGGCTCCTGCAGGAAGGCGTGGTCCGCCCCGGCGACTACGGCGTGCTCATGACCATGGGCCCGGGTTCAACGATCGAATCCGCACTCATCCAGTGGTGACCCAACGCAAGGAAGACCGCCATGCCCGTCAACGCACTCCCCGAAAGCCCCGCGCTGCATGTGGACGGCAGCCGGGAGATCTCGGCCGAACTGGCCCACGCCGTCTCCGCCCTGTGCGACGAGGCGGAGTCCACCGGGGCCGATTTCGCGACCCTGTACGTCTCCGGCGCCCCGACGGGCGAGGCGGTGGCGAAGGTGTCCGACGTGGCCGCCGTCACGAAGTGGGAGCGGGCCGTTCGGCGCTTCGAGCGGCTGCGACTGCCCACGCTGGCGGCGGCGAGCGGGGAGTGCGGCGGTGCCGCGCTGGACCTGCTGCTGGCGGCTGACGTCCGGGTGGCGGCGCCGGACCTGCGGCTGCTGCTGTCCTTCCACGACCAGGGGACCTGGCCGGGCATGGCCGGCTTCCGACTGGTCCAGCAGCTCGGGCTGGCCTCGGCGCGCCGCACGGTGCTCTTCGGGGTGCCGATCACCGCTCGTGAGGCGCTGGAGCGGTGCCTGGTGGACCAGGTGAGCAAGGACCCCGGGCGCACCCTGGCGGCCGCCGCCCGGATGCTGCGCCGCCTGTCCGGCCCCGAACTCGCGATCCGCCGCCAACTGGCCTTCGACGCCCAGTGGATGAGCTTCGAGGACGCGCTGGGCCCGCACCTGGCCGCCTGCGACCGCTCGCTGCGGCGCACCCAGGCGGCGAACGAGGTGACGGCGTGAGCACGTCGAACGCGCAGGCGCCGGCCGCCGTGCGGGGACGCGCCGCGGACGGGTTCGAGCGGGCGGCCCGGCTGCTGCCGCCGTTTCCGGAGCCCGGGCCGCGCACCGGCGAGCCGCGCGCCCGTACCGAGCAGGCGCTGGAGGCCGCCCGCGCGCAGCGCACCGCCTTCCTGGACTGCCACGCCGAGCCGCTGTACGACCGGCTCACCGGGGACCGTACCCGCCGGCTCCGGCTCGACGGCCTGGTGGAGGGCGCAGCGTTCGTGGTGCCCGGTCTGGTGCCCACGCCCGCGCAGCTGCGGGCGGAGCGTGCCACGCCGGTGCGGGAGCGCCTGGGCTACGAGATCGACCTGGGCGTCTTCCTGCGCGGCCTGCTGCGCTGCCCGGCCGCCGGCGACCACCTGATGGACTCCATGCTCCGGCCCACCGAGCGCGCGCTGGGCCTGCTCGGGGAGTTCGAGGCCACCGGGGTGGTCCGGCTGGAGAGCACGAGGCTGGAGCGGCGCGAGGGGGTGGCCCGGATCACCATGTGCGCCGGAGACCGGCTCAACGCCGAGGACGAGCAGCAGGTCGACGACATGGAGACCGCGGTCGACCTCGCGCTGCTGGACCGGCGCTGCGAGATCGGGCTCGTCCGGGGCGGCGAGATGACGCACCCGCGCTACGCGGGCCGCCGGGTGTTCAGCGCCGGGATCAACCTCAAGCACCTGCACGCGGGCGAGATCACGCTCGTCGGCTTCCTGCTGCGCCGTGAGCTCGGCTATCTCCGGAAGCTGCTGCTCGGGCTGCGCACGGACGGGGCGTCGTGGCGCTACCCGCTCACCGACATGCCGTGGGTGGCCGCGGTGGACGGCTTCGCGATCGGCGGCGGCATGCAGCTGCTGCTCGCGGTGGACCACGTGCTCGCGGCCTCCGACGCCTACCTGAGCCTGCCGGCCGCGCAGGAGGGGATCGTCCCGGGCGCGGCGGACTTCCGGCTCCCCGCGGTGACCGGCCCCCGGCTGGCCCGGCAGATCATCCTCGGCGGCCGGCGGGTGCGTGCGACCGACCCCGAGGCCCGCACGCTCGTCGACCAGGTCGTCGACCCGGCGGACCTCGACCGGGCCGTCGAGCGCGCCCTGGAGCTGCTGCGCGACCCGGCCGTCACCGCCAACCGCCGCATGGTGAACCTTGCCCTGGAGCCGGCGGACGGCTTCCGCGCATACATGGCGGAGTTCGCGGTCCAGCAGGCGCTGCGCGTCCACGCGGCGGACGTGCTCGGCAAGGCGGGCCGTTTCACGGCGCGCCCGCCCGGTTGACGCCGTGCCAGGGCCGCCTTCCCCTCCCCCGCCGCCGCCCGGCGGCCGGTACCCGAACGACAAGGAGACCGAGTTGACATCCTCCACCGGCTGAAACCGGAGGATTCCAACCCTCACGGGTCGGGCTTCCTGCTTCACAGCCGGTTGCCGACCTGGGGCTACCAGCGAAGGGACGGTGTACCGCCCATCGGTCTTACATCAGCTCCCCAGACCTGACTTCCCGCCAGCCCGGCGGGAGGCCGGCCCTGAACTCGGTTGTCACCCCGAATTGGCGCGATCAACTATCACGCACAGTGACCCGAGGAGCGGGGACAGCGGTCCGCCTTGACGGCGAAACGCTGACTCCTACCCCGCTACGCGGGAAGTCCGTTTCCTCCCCCGGCCAAAGCCGGGGGCATCCACGGAGGTATCAGATGACCAGCCCCTTCGACGACCCGGACGCCTCCTACCTCGTGCTGATCAATCCGCGGGGCCAGTACTCGCTGTGGCCCGCGTTCGCGCAGGTGCCGACCGGGTGGCGGATCGCCTACGGCCGGAGCGCCCGCGACGAGTGCCTGGCGTACATCGACCGCGCTTGGACCGACCAGCGACCGCCGGGCCCGGTCACGGTGCCGGGCGGCGCCCAGGTGGCCGCAACATGATGGCCGGCCCGGGCCCGCTGATCACGGTACGGGCCACCGGCGGCGACGGCGCGGAGCCGACCCGGGGGCACGTCAGGCCCGGCACCTCGCGGCGGATCCGGCCCTACCTGCTGCCCTACCGTCGGCAGATCGCCGCGCTGCTGAGCCTGACCGTGCTCGACGCCGTCATCACCGTCTCCACGCCGCTGCTGTTCAAGGTGCTCATCGACCACGGCATCATGCCCCGCGACCGGGGCGTCGTGGCGGGCGCCGCCGCCGCGGTGGCGGGCCTGGCACTGCTGCAGGCGCTGGTGGGCTTCCTGGTGAGCCGCAGTTCGGCGCGCATCGGCGAAGGGCTCATCTACGACCTGCGCACCGAGGTCTTCGAGCACGTGCAGAGGCAGCCGCTGGCGTTCTTCACCCGGACGCAGACCGGTTCGCTGGTGAGCCGGCTCAACACCGACGTGATGGAGGCCCAGCAGGCGGTGACCGTGCTGCTGTCCAACGTGCTCTCAAGTCTGGTGGTACTGGGCCTGGTGATCGCCACGATCTTCTACTTGTCCTGGGTCGTCGGCCTGGTCGTGCTCGTCACGGTGCCCCTCTTCGTGCTGCCGGGCCGCGTCGTCGGGCGCCGGCTGCAGCGCAACCTGCGCACGTCGATGCAACTGGACGCCGAACTCGGCTCGCTCATGCAGGAGCGCTTCAACGTGGCCGGTGCGCTGCTGGTCAAGCTCTACGGCCGGCCGCAGAGCGAGGCCCGGCGGTTCGCCGACAGCGCGGCGCGGGTCAGGGACGTCGGCGTGGTCACCTCCGTCTACTCGCGCATGCTGCTGGTGACGGTGACGCTGCTGGCGTCGCTCGCCACGGCGGCGGTCTACGGCGTCGGCGGCGAGCTGGTGGTCGACGGGGCCATGCAGATCGGCTCGCTGGTGGCCCTGGCCACCCTCCTGGCACGGCTCTTCGGCCCGATCAACCAGCTCTCCAACCTGCAGTCGAACTACCTGACCGCGCTCGTCTCCTTCGACCGGCTGTTCGAGGTGCTGGACCTCAAACCGCTGATCGTGGAACGGCCCGACCCGGTCACACTGCCCGCCGCGGCCCGGTCCCGGGCCCCGGAGGTCGAGTTCGAGGACGTCTCCTTCCGCTATCCCGCGGCGGGAGAGATCTCCCTCGCCTCGCTCGAAACGCTGTCGCTGCCCGCGCCGGAACGCTCCGGCGACACCCACGCGCTGCGCGGGGTGAGCTTCCGCGCCCCGGCGGGCCGGCTGACCGCGCTCGTCGGGCCCTCCGGCGCGGGCAAGACCACGGTCAGCCAGCTGGTGGCGCGGCTCTACGAGCCCACCGGGGGCACCGTGCGGATCGGCGGCCACGACGTGCGCGACCTGTCCCTGGCCTCGCTGCACGACACCGTCGGCATGGTGACGCAGGAGGCGCACATGTTCCACGACACCATCCGCGCCAACCTGCTCTACGCCAAACCGGGCGCCACCGAGGCGGAGCTCGTCGAGGTCTGCGAGGCCGCGCAGATCTGGGACATGGTCTCCGCGCTCCCCAACGGCCTGGACACCGTCGTGGGCGACCGCGGCTACCGCTTCTCCGGCGGCGAGAAGCAGCGCCTGTCGATCGCGCGGCTGCTGCTCAAGAAGCCGTCCGTGGTCGTGCTCGACGAGGCCACGGCACACCTGGACTCGGAGTCCGAGGCGGCACTGCAGAAGGCGCTGTGGACCGCCCTGGCCGGCCGCACCGCACTGGTGATCGCCCACCGTCTGTCCACGATCCGCGAAGCCGACCAGATCCTCGTGCTCAAGGGTGGGCGCGTGGTCGAACGCGGCCGGCACACCGAACTCGTCGACGGCGGCGGCCAGTACGCGGAGCTCTACCGTACCCAGTTCGCCAAGCCGCCCGCGCCGCGCCCGGAAACCGAGCAGCACTCGGCGAACGGCTACGGCGACCTTCGCCCGCTGCCGCCCGGCGGAGGGCCCCTGCGCCGGCTGCCGCCGCCCGAGACCGCACCGGACCCCGACCGACCCGAAGGGAGAGCACATTGACATCCCCCTCCGACTGAAGCCGGAGGATCCAACCCTCACGGGTCGGGTTTTCTGCTTCACAGCCGGTTGCCGACCTGGGGTTACCAGCGAAGGGGCGGTGTACCGCCCGTCGGTCCTACATCAGCTCCACAGACCTGACTTCCCGCCAGCCCGGCGGTAGGCCGATCCGGGACTCGGCTCCCACCCGAATTGGCGTGATCAACCCATCACGCACGGCAACCACGGCAGTGGGGGCAGCGGTCCGCCTTGACGGCGAAACGCCGCCTCTTGCCCCGCCACGCGGGAAGTCCGTTTCCTTCCCCGGCCGAGGCCGGGGGTATCCACGGAGGTGCCAGATGACCCAGTTGACGGTCGAGGACGTGTGGCCGCTGTCCCCACTGCAGGAGGGGCTGCTGTTCCACGCCTCGTACGACCAGGACGCGCCCCGGGACGTGTACGTGGGACAGCGGATCCTCAACCTCGACGGCGATCTGCGGCCCGAGGCGCTCAAGGCGTCCTGGCAGGCGATGCTGGAGCGGCACGCGAGCCTGCGGGCCGGCTTCCGCTCCCGTTCGGCCGGCGACACCGTCCAGGTGATCGCCAAGGGCGTGCGGATCCCGTGGACGTACGCCGACCTCGGCGCACTGGGCGACGAGCAGGCCGAGCAGGAGGCCGGACGCCTGGCCGCGGTCGACGCGCGGCGCTTCGACCTCGGCATGCCGCCGCTGCTGCGGGTACTGCTGTTGCGCGTGGGCCCCGGCCGGCACCGGATGGTGGTGACGATGCACCACATCCTGATGGACGGCTGGTCGCTGCCGGTCCTGTTCCACGAGCTGTGGGCGGTCTACGGCAACGGCGGCGACCCCTCGGTGCTCCCGAAGGTGCCGCAGTACCGCGACTACCTCGCCTGGCTGGTGCGCCGGGACACCGACGCCGCGCGCGAGGCGTGGCGCGCGATGCTGGCCGGCGCCGAGGAGCCCACCCTGGTGGGCCCCGACGACCGCGGCGGCCCGCCGGTGGTGCTCCGGCACGTGGTCGACCGGCTCGGCGACGACCTCGCCGACCGGCTGCGGGAGACGGCACGCGCCGCCGAGGTCACCCTCAATCGGGTCTTCCAGGTCGCCTGGGCGCTGCTGGTGGGCAAGCTGTCCGGCCGGCTGGACCCGGTCTTCGGCGCGACCGTCTCCGGCCGCCCCGCCGAGGTGCCGCACGCGGACCGGATGGTCGGGCTGTTCATCAACACCGTGCCGGTGCGCGTGCCGCTGGACGCGGCCGTGCCCTTCCGCGAGGCCATGGCGGCGCTGCAGGACCAGCAGGCCGCCCTGCTCGACCACCAGCAGCTGAGCCTGCCCGAGATCCAGCGCGCCTGCGGCCCCGGCGCGGTCTTCGACACCCTGCTGGTCTTCCAGAACTACCCGCGCGGCCCGATGGTGGCCCCGGCGCCGCCGCCCGGCGGACAGGACCGGGCGCCGCGGCCCGACGGTCCCCCGCCCTGCGGCGAGGGGCTGGGCGGCACGGCGCTGAGCAGCGGGGAGCAGGGCGGCGGCCCGCTGCCCCCGGGGCCGCCGCCCGCCGACGGGCAGGACGGTCCGCCGGGTCTGCGGCCCGGGGACGATCGGCCGGGCCCCGCCGCCATCCGGGTCTCGGCCGGCGGCGGCGAGGAGGCCGCCCACTACCCGTTGACCATCGTGATCACGCCGACCGACGACATCGAGGTCCGACTGGACTACCGGCCCGACCTGTTCGACGAGCGCACCGCCCGCGGCCTGGTCGACCGGATGCTCCTGGTGCTGCGCCAGGTCGCGGACGACCCGGACGTGCCCCTGGGCCGGCTCGACGTGCTGACCGGCGAGGAGCGGCAGGAACTGAACGGATCCCGGAACCGGACCCGCCGCGAACTGCCCGGTGCGACGCTCGCCGAGCTCTTCGAGCAGCAGGCGCGCCGCACCCCCGGGGCCGTGGCCGTGGTGGCCGGGGACGCCGAGCTGACCTACGCCGAACTGGACCGGCGGGCGAACCGGCTGGCGCGCCGGCTGGCCGGGCTCGGCGTGGGCCCGGAGACACTGGTGGGCGTGGTGGCCGAGCGCTCACCCGAGCTGATCACCGCGCTGCTGGCGGTGGTGAAAGCCGGTGCGGCGTACCTGCCGATGGACGGCAGGCACCCGGCCACCCGGCTCGGCGCGGTGGCGGCGGAGGCGGGTGCGGCCGTCGTGCTGGTCGACACGCCGAACGCCGAGCGGGGCCTGGCCGACGCCGCGCTGTTCGCGCCCGCCGAGGTGCTCCGCCTGGAGCCGGCCCGCACGGGTACGCACTCCCCCGCCTCGAACGGTGACGACGCGGCCCTGCCCCCGGTGCGGGTGCGGCCGGAGAACCTCATGTACGTCATCTACACCTCGGGTTCCACCGGCCTGCCGAAGGGCGTCGCGGTGACCTACGGCAGCGTCCTCGCGTTCTGCCTCGACGAGTGCTGGTCGAGCGAGACCCTCCAGCGGGTGCTGGTGCAGGCCAACCACGCCTTCGACGCCTCCACGTACGAGATCTGGACGACGCTGCTGCACGGCGGCCGGCTGGTGCTCGTGCCCCCCGGGGACATCGACACGGTCGAGCGCGGCCGGCTGATCGCGGCCCAGAAGGTGACCAGCCTGCACGCCACGGCCGGGCACTTCCGGGTGCTCGCGGAGCAGGCCCCGCACATCTTCGACGGCGTGCGCGAGGTCTCCACCGGCGGCGACATCGTCTCCGCGCACGCCGTCCGGACGCTGCTACGCTCCCACCCCGGCCTGGTCGTACGCACCACCTACGGCCCGACCGAGTCCACCGCCTTCGCCACCCAACTGCCCTTCACCGACGCAGAATCCGTGCCCGACGTGGTGCCGCTGGGCCGGCCGATGGACAACACCAGGGCGTTCGTCCTCGACGCGTTCCTCAAGCCCGTACCCGTCGGCATGACGGGCGAGCTCTATCTCGCCGGGGCCGGGCTGGCCCGCGGCTACCTCGGCCGCGCCGCGCTCACCGCGGAACGCTTCGTCGCCTGCCCCTTCCCCGCCGACGGCGAGCCCGAGGGCGCGCGGATGTACCGCACCGGCGACCTGGCGCAGTGGACCCGTGAGGGGCAGCTGCTCTTCCTCGGCCGCGCCGACAAACAGCTCAAGATCCGCGGGTTCCGCATCGAGCCGGCCGAGATCGAGGCCGTGCTCGCCGCGCACCCGGACGTCGCCCAGGCGCTCGTGGTCGCGTTCGAGGACGCGAGCGGCCACAAGCGGCTGGCCGGGTACGTCGTGCCGGCCGACGGCGATCAGGCCTCGCCCGACCCGCGGGCGCTGGAGGAGTACCTCGCCGGGAAGCTGCCCGACTACATGGTCCCGGCCTCGGTGACCGTGCTCGTCGCACTGCCGGTGACGGCCAACGGCAAGGTCGACCGGGCCGCCCTGCCGCTGCCCGTCTTCTCCGCCAGCGCGGCGGGGCGAGCCGCCGCCACCGACACGGAGGAACTGCTGTGCCGGCTCTTCGCCGAGGTGCTGAACCTTGAACGGGTGGGAGCCGAGGACTCCTTCTTCGCCCTCGGCGGCGACTCGATCACCTCCATGCTGCTGGCGGGGCGGGCCCGCAAGGCCGGCCTGGCGGTCACCCCGCGCCAGATCTTCGAGCTGCGCACACCCGCGGAACTCGCACGGGTGGCCGAGTCGATCGACGACACGGAGGCGGTGCACGCCGAGGAGGTCCCCTGCGGCCCGGTCCCGCTGACCCCGGTGATGCACGAGATCGCAGCACGCACGGGCTCGGCGGCGCGCGCGGGCAGCCAGTCGATGGTGCTGACCGCCCCGCCCGGTCTGACGCCCGACCGGCTGGCCGCCGTGCTCCAGGCCGTCGTCGACCGGCACGACGTGCTGCGGGCGCGGCTGGAGGAAGCGGACGGGCGGCTGGTGATCCCCGAGCCGCACGCGCCCGCGGCGGTGCCCGCGGCGGACCTGGTGACCCGGGTGGAGGCGGTGGGCCTCGACGGGACGCGGCTGGACGCGCTGCTCGACGAACAGGCCGCGGCCGCCGAGGCCGCGCTGGCGCCGCAGGACGGCGTGATGCTGCGGGCCGTACTCATCGACCGCGGCGCCGCGCAGAGCACCCTGGTGCTGCTGACGGCCCATCACCTGGTGATCGACGGCGTCTCCTGGCGGATCCTGATGCCCGACCTGGCCCTCGCCCACGCGGCCCTGGCCGCGGGGGGCGCGGACGCGGCGAGGGCGGCAGTCGCCCCCGAGCTCACCTCGTTCCGCCGCTGGGCGAGCGCCCTGGCGGAGCGGGCCAGGGCGCAGCAGACGGTGGACGAACTGCCTGCCTGGAGGCGGGTGCTCGACCGGGTCGAGCCGCCGATCGCCGGCCGGCCGCTCGACCCGCGGACCGACACCGTGGGAGGCGGGCTGTCCCGCGCCGAGCTGACCGTTCCGGCGCGGACGGCGGGATCGCTGCTGGCGGCGCTGCCCGCCGCCTACCACGCGGGAATCGACGACGTGCTGCTGTCCGGGCTCACCGCGGCGCTGGACGAGTGGCTGCGCGCACGCGGCGGGCGGGCCCCGGAGGGCTTCCTGATCGACCGGGAGGCGCACGGCCGGGTGCCGTTGTCCGAGGACATGGACCTGACGCGGACCCTCGGCTGGTTCACCGCCGTCCACCCGGTGTGGCTGGAGCCCGGTCCGATCGACACGGCCGAGGTCCGGGCGGGCGGCGCGGACGCCGCGCGGCTGATCAAGCGGGTCAAGGAGCAGCTGCGGCAGGGGCCGGGCGACGGTCTCGGCTACGGCCTGCTCAGGTACGTGAACCCGGCCACCCGTTCGGTGCTCGAGCCCCTCGCGGCACCGCAGATCGGGTTCAACTACCTGGGCCGGTTCGGCGGCCCGCGCGGGGAGCCGGGCTCCCCGGGCGCCGACGGGGCGCCGTCCGGGGTGGACGGTTCCCCGCAGGCCGGCTGCGGCGGCCCGCGCCCATGGACGCCGGCGGACGAGCACCCGGCACCCGACGGCGGCGTCGACCCGTCGATGCCCCTGCGGCACGTGCTGGAGATCAACGGCTCGGCGCGGGACCTGCCCGAGGGACCGGAGCTGTGCTTCGTCCTCGAGTCACCCCGCGGGCTGCTCACCGGGGCTGAGCTGGGCGATCTCGCCGAGCGCTGGCGGGCGGTGCTCGAGGGCCTGGTCCGGCACGCCTCCGAGGGCCCCGGGGGTCACACCCCGTCGGACTTCTCGCTGATCTCGCTGGGTCAGGAGGACATCGACGAGTTCGAGTCCGCCTTCGGCGGGGCGGGCGGCGGCTGACCCGGGCCCGGTGGCGCTGCGGTGCGGCGAAGCGGCGTGGGGTCTCCCGGCCCGCCGACGGGCCGGGAGAGCCTTGGCGCAGCGCGGTGGCGCGCCGGCGACCGGGGGCCGTCTCAGCGCCCGCGCCAGACCGGTTCGCGTTTCTGCGCGAAGGCGCGCGGCCCCTCCTTGGCGTCCTCGCTGGCCCGGCGGGCCTGCTCCCACCGGTAGCGGGTGGTGAACGCCTGCTCCAGCGGCAGGTCCACCGAGCGCATCACGGCCTCCTTCAGGGCGCGCTGCGACAGCGGCGCGCAGCGCAGCAGGTCGGCCGTCCACCGCTCGACGCACTCGTCCAGCCGTTCGTCCGGCACGACCTCGTTGACCAGCCCGAAGGCCAGCGCCTCGCCCGCCGACATCCGGCGCCCGGTGAGCAGGTACCCCATCGCGGCCTTGAGCGGGATCTGCCGGGCCAGCCGGAAGGCCCCGCCCGCGCCCGGGACCAGCCCGAGGGTGGCTTCGGGCAGGGCGAAGACGGCGCTCTGCGCGGCGATCACCAGGTCGCAGGCGAGGACCAGTTCGAAGCCGCCGCCGACGGCGTAGCCGCGGACCCGGGCCAGGACCGGTTTGGACAGGGAGAAACGGTCGGTCAGGCGCGGCCACCCTGGCAGGTCCTTCGAGCCGAAGGTCGTCGGCGGGGCCCCGTCGCGGTCGAGCCGCGCCCGCTCCTTGAGGTCCTGTCCGACCGAGAAGGCGCGTTCGCCCGCGCCGGTCAGCACGACCAGCCGCACCTCGTCGTCGCGCTCGACCTCGTCCCAGACCTCGCCGAGTTCCGTGTGCATCCGCAGGTCCATCGCGTTGAGCACCTGGGGCCGGTTCAACGTCACGCGCGCGACGTGCCCGGCCCGCTCGTAGAGCACGGGCCGGTTCGCCGCAGATGCCTCCTGCACGGGGTCCACGCGGACAGGCTATCGGGGGAGGCGGGCCGTGACATTCCCCTCGTAGCGCGAGTTGTGACCAGAGGGGAAGTTGCGGGCCATGGCGGGGAAGAGGCGCTCGTACGACGCGCAGTTCCGCGCGGGTGCGGTGCGGAACGTGACGGAGACCGGGAAGTCGGCCGCGGATGTCGCGCGGGATCTGGGCGTGCAGCCGAGCACGCTGCGGAACTGGCCCCCCGGCGGGCCCGGGCGAACGCGGAGGCGGCGGGAAGCCTGGGCGAGTCCGAACGGGGCCGGAAACGCAGGCGGTGGGCGTCCTGGGGTGGGGAAGAGCGCAGGGGAGGGTCGGGCCTGGCTGGTAGATCGCTGGCCCGACGGCCAGGCTCCGGGTGTCCTGCATTGCCTTCACGTACATGTGACGTGATCCCAGGATCACGTCACATGTACGCCTGCTCGCTTACGGCCGGCCTGGGACTATTGGGCCGGCCCCGCGGGGTCGAGGTCGAGGGGGAACGGGTTGGCGAGCACGGTGGTCTCGCCGGCCTGGACAAGCCGATCGAGGTAGATGCCGCGCTCGAGGTGCCCGAGGTAGAGATGTGGGGCGGGGCCGAGTTCGAGGCGCCATCGTTCACACCGTCGGTCTCGTCAGGGGGTTACCGTTGCGATCTGGCTCGGGGTGTTCTCGGTGATCCAGAGGTTGCCGTCGGAGCCGGTGGCGATCTCCAGCGGGCTCGCGTCCGAGGTCGGGACCGACAGTTCGGTGATCGTTCCCGAGGTCGTGATCTGGCCGATGTCGTTGCCGGTGTTCTCGGTGAACCACAGGTTGCCGTCCGGTCCGGTGGTGATGCCCCACGGGAACGGGAAGAAGGCGGTATCCGTCAGGTCGTAGCCGGTGAACACGCCCGCCGTGGTGACCTGTCCGATCTGTGTTGCTCCGGCGTCCGTGAACCAGAGGTTGCCGTCCGGCCCCGCGGTGATGCCGATGGGCAGTGAGGCCAGTGAGGGGACCGCGTACTCGGTAATCGTGCCGCCGGTGGTGATCTGGCCGATGCTTCCGGACAGCACTTCGGTGAACCACAGGGCGCCGTCCGACCCGGCCGTGATGCTCAGCGGGAAGACGCCGGAGGTGGGGAGCGCGTATTCGGTGACCGTGCCCCCGGTGGTGATCCGGCCGATGTTGTCGGCACCGGGCTCCGCGAACCACAGGGCGCCGTCCGAGCCGACGGTGATGCCCCACGGGTAGGCGCCGGAGGTCGGGACCGCGTACTCGGTGAAGGTGCCCCCGGTGGTGATCCGGCCGATCTTGTCGACGTTCGACTCGGTGAACCACAGAGCGCCGTCCGGCCCGGTGACGATCCCGGCCGGGCCCGCGTCGGTGGTGGGCACCGAATACTCGGTGAACGTGCCGCCCGTGGTGACGCGCCCGATCGCGTCGGCGGAGTTCTCGGTGAACCACAGGGCGCTGTCCGGCCCTGCGGTGATGCCGACCGGGGCCGAATTGGCGGTGGGTGTCGCCAGTTCGCTGATGGTGGAGGTCAGGCGGGTCTGTGACATCCTCGGTTGGGGGTGCCTCCCCCGGAGGCAGCCGATGAGCCCCGCCGGCCCCCGGTACCGGACGCAGGACTTCACCCACGGGCGCAGGGACCCGGGACGCGGGCGCGAGGAGTCACCGAAGGCGACAGTGCCGGGCGCTGCGACAGCGGCCGTCAGGGCCAGGACGACGAGCGCACGATAAAGCCGCCTGAGACGGCTTGGACGGTCGGACATGAGACCCCTTTCCGAAGGACACAGCGGGAGCCGGAGCGCCGAACCCGTGGCACCGGCCTTCTCCCCGCCCCGGACCGTGATCGACAAGCACAGCGTGACGGCCGAACGGCCAGGTCGACGGGAGGCGCCCGACCTCAGGATGCAAGATCGTTCCTGCACGCACGAGAGCGTGGAACGCGGCTCGCGAAGCGCACCAGGTTGCGACGCGCCAGCTCACGCCGTGTACCCACGCGGCCCGCGCAAAGACAGGGACATAGGCCGGTGGCATGCTTCCGTACGCCCCACCCGGCCTCGCTGTCACCGGTCACTCCCCGGTGCAGGTCACAGCGACCGGGCCGGGCGCAGTAGCGCGGCGTTGGCCGCGCGGGCTGCCTCCAGCTGGGCCTGGGCCTTGGCCTCTCGCTCCTCGTCGTACCGCTGCTGGTGCAGCAGCAGCAGAAGGAGGAGCGCGGCGGGACGGCGGCTGCGGCACCGACGAGCAGGACGTCGACCAGGCGCATCACCACCGATGCGTAAGACCCTGGCCGCGGGCCTCCTGACCGTCGCGAGCGCCGCCGCGATGACCGTCGCGCCCGCGGCGCACGCCGGATACCCGTTCCCGTACCAGTGCCAGTACACCAACTCCAACGACGACTGGACCTTCAACGGGGGCTTCGGGACCGCCCCCGGCGAGACCATCTGCGTCAACAACTACGAGCTCGCCATGCAGAACGACGGCAACCTCGTCATCTACAACAACACCGCCACCCCGATCTGGTCCTCGGGCACCTGGAACCACTCCGGCGCGACCGCCAAGTTCCAGCCCGACGGCAACCTCGTCGTCTACGCGTACGGTGGCAGCCCGGCGCTGTGGGCCTCGGGCACCTATGGCAACTCGGGCGCGACCCTCGTATTCCAACAGGACGGCAACCTCGTCATCTACGGCCCCAGCCACCAGCCGCTGTGGGCCACCGGCACCTGAGACGGCCTCGGGACTCCGCGCCGACATTCAGCGTCGGCGCGGAGCGCTGAACTCGCCATTGCGGACGGTCCTCCTCCAGGCACTTGAGCGCGGCGGCGGACTCCTCCTCCTGCTGCTCCTGGTGCTTCTCGTGGCAGGGGTAGCAGCGGCCGCCGGGGCGGCGGGTCCACTGTCCGTGGATCCCGTACTCGTGGGTGCTCTCCTCCTTCGGGAGGGTCTGCATCAGCTCGCGGCTCCTGGTGGAGTCGATCCGGTGTCCGGCGGTCGCGCGGGCGGAGGCGGTGCACCTGCTCTGGCACCGGCGCCTGGGGGTCGACCTGGCCGCGCCGCTGGGCGACGCGTATCGGGCGTTCGAGGTCGGTGGGCTCGTCGGCTGCCGCCGGGCCCGGGCGGCGAGCGGGCTCGCGTCTGCCTTCAGAACTGGGGCAGCGGCTGCGGCTCGCTAATTGGCACGTCCGGCGGCCTGCCGGACGCTCCTTTAGCAATGGCTGGTCAAGTCCGCGTTCGCGATCGCTGCAGCCCCCGCGGGCGTGACTCCAGAGTGTGATCATAGGGGAATTCTTGAGAGCCGCCAGCAGGTGAGACTGCGGCACCTCACCGTCCTCACCCTCGACCTGCCCACCGTGCAGACCGGGGCCATCACCCTCTTCCTCGGCCAGGACCGCGACCTCGTTTTCCAGAACGCCTTCGAGCAGATCACCACCGCCTGGCACAACGCCGACCCCACCCACAGGCTCCCGCGCAGCGGCCGTCGTCCGCACTGACGGATGGGCATGACTGGTATCGGCTGGCCGGGCGTATCCGGTTCCGCTCCGGGTGGTGTCCGGCGGCACCATGGTGGGTGTGAGTGCCCGAGGGTCCGCGCGGGTGCGGCTGCCCCACATCGAGCCGATGCTGGCGACGGCCGGCCCGCTGCCGTCCGGTTCCGGGTGGGTCGGGGAGCTGAAGTGGGACGGGGCGCGGGCCGTCGCGTACGTGCCCGAGGCGGCGCCGGTGCGGCTGCTGGGCCGCTCCGGGGCGGACTTCACCGGACGGTTCCCCGAGGTCGCCGACGCGCTGACGGAGGTCCGGGGCCCCTTGGTCCTGGACGGCGAGCTGGTCGTGATGCGCACCGGCGTCCCGTCGTTCGCCGCGCTGCAGGGCCGAATCCACCACACCCGCCCGGCCGCGGTGCAAGCCGGCGCGGCAGCCGCGCCCGCCCTGTACGTCGCGTTCGACTTGCTGCACACCGGCGAGCGGTCGCTGCTCGGCGAGCCGTACGCGCGCCGGCGCGAGCTGCTGGAGAGCCTGGAGCTGGAGCGGCCGCACCTGCGGGTGCCACCGGTCTGGAACTCGGTCGCCGAAGCCTACGGGTGGACCCGCGAACACCGCCTGGAGGGCGTCGTCGCCAAGCGGCTCGACTCCCTCTACCGACCCGGCACCCGCTCCCGGGACTGGACCAAGATCAAGCACCTGCGCACCGCCGACGTCGTGATCGGCGGCTGGCTACCCGGCGGGCCGACCGGGGACTCGGTGCGCGCCGTCCTGGTCGGCGTCCCCACCACACCCCACGACCGCCTGCTGTTCGTCGGCTCGGTCAGCAGCGGCATGGTCGGCCCCGAGAGACGCGCGCTGGCGGCCGCGCTGCGCCGCCTCGCCGTCCCGGTGTCGCCTTTCACTGCCGGCGGCGGTTTGGGGCTGGCGCGCGGCACCGAGGTCCGGTTCGTCCGGCCCGAGCTCCACGCCGAGGTCGAGTTCCTGGAGCTGACCGACAGCGGCCGGCTCCGGCAACCGGTGTGGCGCGGGCTCCGCGACTGAACTACGGCAGCCGGCCTGGCCCGTTCGGCGGGTCGAAGGTGATGCGATCGGGCCGGCGAGGCCGCCGAGCGCACCCAGCGGGGTCACTGTGCACTACCCGGCTGCGCGGGTACCGCCGCACCGGCCGCCTGCCGAGTCCTGCGGCTCCCGGCCGTGCTCGCGCACTACCAGGAGATCATCCGACGAGCTGAACGCGATCAGCTCACCTACCGCGGCATGCTGGCCGAGCTGCTGATGACCGAGTGCGATAAGCGGGACCGCCGCCGATCCGAGAGGCGCCTGCAGATGGCCGGCTTCCCCCAGCCGAAGTGGTTGTCCGACTTTGACTACTCTGCCAACCCGAACATCAACCAGGCACAGATCGACAACCTCGCCAGCTGCGAATGGATCCGCAAAGGCGAGCCTCTCTGCCTGATCGGGGACTCCGGGGCCGGAAAGTCGCACCTGCTGATCGCCCTTGGCTCCGCCGCCGCCATGGCCGGCTTCCGAGTCAAGTGACGCTGGTGTTCGGAGTGGGCTACGGCTGGTATTGGAAGGTGGCGCCGTTGCTGGTGCCGCCCGGGGAGTGGACGGTGACGGTGGCCAGGCCGGCGGCATGGGCCGGTGAGGTGGCCACGACCATGGTGTCGGAGACGGCGGCGAAGGACGCCGGGGCGGTGCCGAAGAGCGCGGCGTCGGTGTAGGTGAGGTTGCTTCCCCTGATCAGGACGTCGTCCCCGCCGGATACCGAACCCTGGGCGGGGCTGAGGGAGGTGATGACCGGTGGTGCGACGTAGATGTAGTAGGCGTTGCCCAGCCCGATGGTGCTGGTGCCGCCTGGTGTGGTGGCCGTGACCAGGACGGTCCCCGTGCCGGCGGGCGCGGTGACCGTGATCTGACTGTCGGAGACCACGTTGGTGTTGGTGGCCGCGGCGGAGCCGAAGTGCACGGCGCTGGTGAGAGCCAGGCCGGAGCCGAAGAGGGTGACGGTGTTCCCGCCACCACTCGGACCCATGGTCGGAATCAGGCCGGTGACGTCCGGGGACGCGACGTAGAAGTAGGGCAGAAGGTTGCTGGTGCCCGCCGAGGTGGTGACCGTGACGTTGACCGACTGCGCGGCTCCCGCGGGTGCCGTGACCGTGATCTGGATGCCGGTGTTGGCGGTGATCGTGGCGGCGTGGGTGCCGAACAGCACCGAGGTCGCGCCCGACAGGTTGGTGCCGGAGATGGTGACGGTGTTCCCGCCGCTGGTCGGTCCCTGGTTCGGGGTCAGGCCGGTGATCACGGGTGCGTTGACGTAGGTGTACGCCACGCTGTTGCTGGTGCCCGCCGAGGTGGTGACGGTGACCGGGACGGAACCGGTGCCCGCGGGAGCCGTCGCCGTGATCTGGGCATCGTTGACCACCGTGAACAGTGCCGAGGCGCTGCCGAAGTGCACCGACGTCGCGCCGGTGAACCCGGCGCCGTTGATCGTCACCGTGTTGCCGGCGCCCGTTGGCCCGGAGGCCGGGCTCACCGCGGTGATCGCGGGTGTGGCGGTGTAGGTGAAGGCCGCACTGTTGCTGGTGCCCGCCGGTGTGGTGACCGTGACCTGGAGGGTGCCGGAACCCGCGGGAACCGTGGCCTGGATCTGCGCATCGCTCAGCACCGCGAACGTCGCCGAGGCGGTTCCGAAGTGCACGGACGACGCACCGGTGAACCCCGAGCCGCTGATGATCACCGAGGTGCCGGCCGCACCCGAGGCCGGGCTCAGACCGGTGATCACCGGCCCGGCACCGTAGGTGTAGGTGACGCCGTTGCTCGTGCCGAGCGGCATGGTGACGGTGACCGCGGCCGAACCGGTGCCCGCAGGAGCGGTGGTGATGATCTGGCTGTCGCTGACCAGTGTGAAGGATGGCACCGGCGCGGTTCCGAACTTCACCGAGGTCGCGCCGGTGAAGCCGCTGCCGCTGATCGTGACGGCCGTACCCCCTGCGGCTGGCCCGTGGTTGGGGTTGATACCGCTGATGACCGGAGCCATCGGGTGCTCCTTTGCATCGCTGATGAGGGTGCCCTGGCCGCCGTAGGCGGGCCAGGGCACAGTGGGTCCGCGGTCGCGGCCCGTCGGATCCGCGCCGATGGAGGCGGTGACGGGAGGGCCGCGCGCCCGCTCCGGTGTCCAGGCTCGGGGCTCGGGGCTCAGACGGTGACGGCGAACTGGTCAGCGGCGACGGCCGGGCTGGTGCCTCCGGGCGTGGTGACCTGAATGTCGTAGGTGGTACCCACCGCCAGGCTGGCGGGGACGTCGAGGGTGAGCGTGCCCACAGCGGAGACGCTGACGTTGTCGGCCGGCACGGCCGCGCCACCGCCGACCGGGGTGAACGTCACGGAGCTGACGTCGACGAAGCAGGTGCCGGCGACGATGACCCCGGCGGTGCCCGCCGGCCCCGTGCCGGGCGTCACGCCGGTGACCGCCGGCAGCTTGTAGTAGGTGAACTGACCGGCCGCCCCGATCGGGGAGCTGGTGCCGCCGGTGGCGGTGACGGTCGCATCCGCCGAGTCGGTGCAGTCGGTGAAGGCGCCGTGACCCGGAGGGGTGACGGTCAGGTGGCTGTCCGACAGAACGGTGGGGACAGCGGTGCCGACCGTGCCGAAGGCCACCAAGGTCGCGGTCGCGAAACCGGTGCCGAAGACGTCGATGGCGCCGGGTACGGCAGGGCCGATGCTGGGGGTCAGCGACGTGACCGTCGGGGCGGCGACGTAGAAGAAGGCGCTGCTGTTGCTGTTGACCCCGGAGACGGTCGCGATGACGTTGGCCTGACCGGAGCACCCCGACGGGATGATGAGGGTGACGGAGGTGCTGCTGGCGGCGGTGGGCGTGACCGTCCTGGTGCCGAAGTTCACCTTGGTGGTGCTCAAGCTCCCCAGACCGGTGCCGGTGATGGTCATCGTCTGACCCGAGTGGCCCGAGGTGGGCGAGATGGAGCTGATGGAGGGTGCCATGGCGGATCTCCTTCGCTGATGCTGATCGGTTGGGTGCCACAGCGCCTGGGGCGTGAGCACGGCGATGTGGCGCTTTCGCCGTCAACCTGCGGCTCTGTGGTCGAGTTGGGCGCCGTGGGCCGCCCGCCGGCCTCAGCAGGGCGCGGTCAGGGGCGGGGTGGCGGCGCAGTTGTCCGGGGTGTTGCCGGAGACGTTGGTGACGAGCAGCGTGGCGGAGCCGGCGTTCTTGTAGATACCGCCGCCGTCGACCGTGGCGGTGTTGCCGGTGACGCTGCTGGCAGTCATCGTCAGCGCGGTGTCGGTGTAGATGCCGCCGCCGAACGAGGCGCGGCTGTTGCTGACACCTCCGCCGGTCACGGCGACCGACCCGCCGAGGTTGGCGATGCCGCCGCCCACCCCGAAACCGGCGTCACCGTTATTGATGGCGACCGCGGTCAAGCTGAGCTGACCGTTGTCGGCGGGCAGATGCGAGGGCCCGTCCACCTCGATGATGCGAAACGCGGGCGCTCCCGACGCACGGGAGATCTCGGTGGCCAGCCCGGTCATGGTGATCGGCGTGGTGATGTTCGGCAGCCCCGCCGGTCCACCGGCGCCCCCCGAACTGTGGGCGCTGGTAAGGGTGTAGGTGCAAAACGGTGCCAGGCTCAGGTCCCCGCCTCCGGCGGCGTTGGCCGCATTGAGGGCGCTCACCAACGCGGCTTCGCTGCACGGCACGATCACCGCCAGCGCCGGACGCGCGGTCTGCGCGTGTGCCGCCGGGGCGGTGAACACGAGCGCACCGACAGCGCCGGTCCCGAACAGCGCTCGAAGCATGGTGATGGCTCGCAAGAACGCCTCCTCGGACGTATGAGCCACCCTCGTCAGCCAGTGCACCGAACGAGCACCCCGGCCAACAGCCTCCTCCGATGGGCGCCCTCGCGGACGTGCGGCAGGCACCCACACCACCAACCTGCATGGGCGGCCTTCCCCAACGGAGGGATGGGCGGCCCACCTGATCGGACGCTACGAGTAAGTCATCTGAGCTTCCGTGCAGACAAGAGGGTTGACCGGTAGTTCACCCATTCAGCGGAGCACATCGCGTGTGTCGTTACGGGCGGTGCGGAGAAGGGATGAGCTAACCGCTGCGTCAGAACATGATGTGGCTGCCGTGGCGCGGGGACCGACTCCGCCGAAGCGGTCGCGGCATCGCAGGGCATCGGGGCACTCGGCCGCCTCCAGCGGCATGGCCGCAGGAGCGTGGAGCGGCTTACCGGGACCGCGAAGGTCTCGGCCAGGTGTGACCCGGGCCGCCCCGCCAGGGCCAGGGCGAGCTCCTGCAGTGCGCTCTGCAGGCCCTGGCTCCGCCGACCGTGACGGAGGGTCAGCCCCGCTGCCGGCTCGACAAAGGTCGATCGCGGGCACATCCGTTCACGGCACCGGAACCGTCGGACCCGTACCTGCGACGGCTGGACGACAGTGCGGCGTGTGGGCGTCGGGCCCCGGTGCCGGCGGTGTGGTCGCGCACGCGCTGCCATTCGGCCAGGGCGGCGGCCGCGGTGGCGGCGCTGGATTCGTGGCCGACGTCAGCATGCCGGTCGGCGCACCGCTCCCCGAACCGGGCCTGGTGCAGGGCCTGCTCGCTGGTGTCCAGGGTCTTCCCGGCCGCCCGGCGGCGAACCCGGATGCGGACGTCGCCGAGCAGCGGGTGCTCCTGGGCATCGGGCTCGATGTCGTCGGCCTGGTCGTCGTCGGCGGGGTGCTGGGCCAGGGCGGCGTGCAGCGTCGACCCGGCCTCGGCGTGCACGACGGGTTGGCCGTCGGGGCCGGCCTCGATCACGATCCGGCCCTCCACCAGGGCCACCCAGCCGTCCAGGGCGTCAACGTCCCTCTCCGTCCAGCCGCGGGCCAGACCGGCGCCCTGGTGCGGGGTGCGGATGCCGTCGTCACCGGTCCAGCGCAGCCACATCGAGCCGCGCGCCAGCGGCGAGTCCAGGACCGGGCGGCCCAGACCCCGGCCAGCGGGGGCGGGCCGGCTACGGAGGCGGCCCGCCCCAGCCGCGCGCACGTCGGCGGGGTCGGGGGGTGGTGTCGGTCATCGCGCGGTGCCTCCGGGAGTCGGGAACGGGGTGGGCCGTCCCGGGCGGGGTGGGCCGGGACGGCGAGGCGTACGGGCGGGTCAGCCGGCGACGGTCTCGGCGTGCCGGTGGAGCGCGTCCAGGAGCGCGGTCTGCTGCTCGGTCAGCTTCCCGCCCGTACGGGCCTCTCATGTGGTGTGGGGGGACGAGTTCTGGGCCGAGCTGTCCGGTGAGGACCGGGTCATCGCCCGCAGCCGGCTGAGGAAGCGGCGGCGTAGCGGGCGGGGTCATCGAACGTGATGGCGTCGGCCGCCTGGTGGTGGTCGATGCGTCGCTGCGTTTGACGATGGCGAGGCCCAGGGCGAGGGCCGCGAGGCAGTACTCGACGAGGCTGCCGGTGTATCCGCCGTCGGCCCGGACCAGGGCCAGCAGGTTGTGCGCGGCAATGACCTGGGTGAGCAGGACCTGGGCCGCGGCGCGGTCGCCCACATCCGCTGCGGTGACCATCACCGCGAGCAGCAGGCCAAGGGTGTCGACCACGACGTGCCGCTTGCGCCCGTTGATCAGCTTGCCACCGTCGAAGCCGCGGCTGTCAGAGCCGACGACCGCGTCCGCTCTGACCGACTGCGAGTCGATCACGCCCGCGCCCGGCTCCGAGTCCCGCCCGGCCCGCTCGCGGACCAGGCGGGTCCCACGGTGGGAAGTCGGCAGGTATGGCCCGCCACTTCGTGCCGTTGTCGACCAGGTAGCGGATCGCGTCCAGCATCGCGCGGTGGCAATAAGCCTCCGGTTGCCCGCCCCGGCCCCGCAGCCAGCCCGGCACCGGCAGCAGTGGCCGGACCACCGCCCACTCGGCGTCCGACATGTCGGTGGGATACCGACGCTCGCGCGCCCCGTGGTCTCTGGCGTTCCCGAACCTGTGAGCCAGACAGTCACACGCGCGAGTGGCCGAAGTGGACCCCACTCCCGCGTTGCCGTAGAAATGCGACAACAGGGCCTCCTGGACCGCACGTTGGCTTCGACGCCCTTCGAGCTACCAAGAGGCCCTGTTCTCATGCACGGCAGCCGCCGCAGTCACCCGATCGACTGACTTCTCGACGAGATCGGGACGACGGCAGTCGCGTCGCTTCTCGTGATCGCTGGGACGGACGAATTCGCACTGCCATCCAGGTAGACGGTCGGCTTGGTGACGCCCCGAGGCCGCCTCGCGGGTTTGAGCCCGGGGCCGCGACTGACGAACCTGGCGAAGAGTCGTGTCTTACCGGCTCGAGGCGCGGCCAACCGCCCCCGCTGTGTCCTACTTCTCCTCCGGCTCCCAGGCGCGGAGCAGGTCGAGCAGCCCTGCGTCTCCGTCAACGTGCAACGAGTCGGCCTGGATCCGGTCGTACAGGTAGAGGACCAACTCACTGGCCGTGCCGTGGACGGAGGCGCCGGCTGCGTCCGTGTCCTCGCCGGTCGCGGCGGTGGGCGCGGGGATGCGGGTGACGCGTGCGCCGTCGCCGTCGACGGTGAGGCGCCAGGAGCGGCCCTCGGCGGCGTGGAAGTCGAAGGCCGTGGGCTTGTGCGGCCAGGCACTCGGCGTTGCGCAGACGGTGAACAGGAACTCCTCCACACCGTCGAGTGCCAGCTCGACCGGCAGCGGCTGCGGGGCGCCCCCGGCGAGCTGGGCGTCGTAGGTGTGCACCGCAGTCTCCTGGACCCGGTGCCGGGCGGTGCCGCCGGAGGTTTGCGGTGACTGGGACGCGGGCCACCACGTCCAGCAACCGCTCTCCGGTCCTGCCTCGCGCAGGGCGCCCAGCAGAAGCTGCGTCGACGCGTCCAGCCAGGCCAGCAGGGCCTCACGCTCCTGCGGCACTTCCAGCGCGGCGCGCGCGGCGACGGCCTCGGCCGGGGGCGCGTCGGCGGGCCCCGCGCCGACGATGGCGGCCCAGAAGCGGTCTCCCCCGCCCAGGTGCTTCACCAGATCGAACAGCGTCCACCCAGGGCAGGTCGGCACCTGTGCGTCGAGACCGGGCGCGGCGGCGACCACGGCACGGAAGGCGGTCGACCGTTCATCGATCAGTCGCAACAGGTCGGGGAACTCAAGATTCTTTTCCACGCCGGATGTCTATCACCATGCTCCGGTGATCGGACAGCGATTTTCACAGTCGCCGCCGGTTGGCCATTGCGGACGTCCTCGCCTCCCACCGCTCGGGTGACAAGCTGCGCACTGCTGCGAGGACGCTGGTGGTGGCAGTACGCCAGGCGTCGCGCCTGTGGGTGCTCTGGCCTCGCCGTGCGGCCGGGTGCCTCGGCGACGTGACGTCCACCCGGTGCGTGCGGTCATGCTGCCGCTCGATGTGATGGACGCGGAGGTCACGACGGCGGAGGAGGACCGGTCGGGTCGGGAGTTCAGGTGACTCCCGTTCGACCAGCACTCCTCAAGTAAAATGTCTCGTATGCCACACAGCTGATTCACTCCTGTGAGTGATGGGATGATTCAACTCCCAGGCGTACCAGTTGAGTTATGACGAGCAAGCCGCAGCGCAGAGCCTATCCAAGTGACCTGTCCGACGCCCGCTGGGCCCTGGTGGAGCCGATCCTGACCGCTTGGCGTGTCGAGCGGCAGAAGACCTCACTGGGACTCGCCGGCAGGGCCGCCCACGACGAACTCCTCCCTTCCCGCCGCCGAACCGCACGGACCACGGCACGCGAGACACCGCCCGACCCGGCGGACCAGACCCCGGCCGTCGGCACACCGACACCGCACGCCCGCACGGAGGAGACGTTCACCGCCGCCCAGGCCGAACTCCTCGCCGCCGTGCGCGCTCTCGTCACGCGCGGCACGGCCGGCTTCTCCCCCGCCGCCGACCACGTCCTCCAGCGCCTGATCACCGCCATCGACCACCGCAACACCGTGGTACTCCCCCATGCCCGCCGGGACACCGCCCACCTCACCCACCGCCGCATCCGCCTCCCCCACACCCCCGCCGACCCAGCGCCTACGCGAAGCCCTCACGGCTTACCACGCCGCCTGGAACACCACCAGCGACAACGGCGGGTCCGTCTGAACCTCCATCACAACCAACACTGGGAGCGCCCCTCCCACCACGGATCGTCCGAGGCGGAGACCAGGGCGGCCACCTGCTCGCGCTTGGTCGGGGCAGGCAACACCAACCGGCGCGGCAGCGGCAGGCTGGCAGACCACGGCCGGGGGCGGGGACGGGGACGGCGCCAGGCAGCAGGGGGCGGCCGGCTGGCCGGCAGCCGGGCCGGCAGGAGCAGCAGGGCACTTGGCGGGCCGGCGGCGCAGCAGGACCGGCGAGCACCACAGGGAGCACCACCGGGAGCACCGGTACCAGCAGCCGGCCGGAACCAGAACCCGGCCGGGACGGCGGGACCGCGGGACGGAGCCACCACCACCGGCCGACGGCGCCGTTCAGCGGCACAGGGTTCGCAGGGCGGCGGCGGCGACGCCCCGGCCGGCGCGCTGGACCAGGCACCGGCCGTACTGCCCTCGGACACCCGCCCTAGGCGGTCTGCGGGGTGTAGGTGAAGAAGTCGATGACGTCCTGGAGCGCGGGGTTGTCGGTGGTCTCACCCTCGGTGGTGGGGCCGTGGGTGGCCGAGCGGAGGAACATGGCGCGTTCGTGGGCGGCGATCGCCGCGTCCGGGTCGTCGGGGTGCGCGGCGAGGGCTTCGGCGAGTTCGGCCCCGTCGAGCATGGCGAGGTTGGCGCCCTCGCCGTCGGGCGGGGAGAGGTGGGCGGCGTCGCCGACCAGGGTGGCGCCGGACACGGGCTCCCAGCGGTGGGGGATCGGCAGGGTGTAGAGGGGGCGGAAGAGCGGCGGAGTGTCACTCGCGGTGATCAGCGCGGTGAGGTCCGGGGCCCAGCCGTCGAACTCGCGCAGGATGCCGGCAGTGGCCGTGGCGGGGTCGGCGAAGTCGATGGCGTCGAACCATTCGCGCGGCTTGCGCAGCGCGACGTAGGTGTGCAGGGTGGAGCCCTTCTCGCGGTGCGCACCGAGCTGCCTCTCGCCGGGGTCGATGGCGAACATCCCTCCGCCGCCGACCAGTTCGGCGGCCGCGGGGTGGCGGCTGTCCGCGTCGTACAGGTAGGTCTCGACGAAGGACATGCCGCTGTACCGGGGCACGGCGGAGGAGAGCAGCGGCCGGACCCGGGACCAGGCGCCGTCCGCGCCGACGAGCACCGCGGCGGTGACGGGCGGGTGGTCGGTGAAGCTCACCTCGTGGCGGCCCGCGCCCAGGGGGCGGACGCCGCTGACCTTGTGACCCCAGCGGACGGTGCCCTGCGGCAGCGAGTCGAGGAGCATCCGGCGCAGGTCGCCGCGCTGGACCTCGGGGCGTCCGCCGGTGCCGTCGTCGTCCTGTTCGTAGCGCACGTTCGCGTTCCGGTCCAGGATGCGCATGGCCTGGCGGCCGTGGAGGACGAGGGTGCGGAACTCGTCGTCGAGGCCGGCGGCGCGCAGGGCGATCCGGCCGTTGTAGTCGTGGATGTCGAGGAGGCCGCCCTGCGGGCGCGCGGTCGGCGAGGCGTCGGCCTCGTAGACGGTGGAGGTGATGCCGTGGACGTGCAGGACCCGGGCGAGGGTGAGGCCGCCGAGTCCGGCGCCGATGATCGTGACGTCAGTGGTCATGATGGCTCCTTGGCTGGTCGCGGCCTGCCGGGAGGATGCCCGGCAGGCTCTGCGACCAAGGTTCCGGGGCCGTGCTGACACCTCACCGGCAGCGTGCTCACAGCCCCGGCAACCGGCTGACACCCTGCCGCCACCCCGCTGACACCCCCTGACAGCGCCCGGGTGGCCCGTCGATCGCCCAGTTCCGCAACCGGGTGTAGACGCCCTTCCACGAGCCGTACTCGGCAGGCAGGTACACCCACTGCGAGCCTGTCTGGAACGTCCACGCGATCGCGTCGATCACCTCCCGGTGATCGCGCCACCGCCCGCCCCGCTTCGGCGTCCGGTCCGGCAAAGAAGCCGAGCGGCAGGCCTCCCACTCGGTGTGGGCCGACGAGTACGGGGCCACGCTGTCCGGCGAGGGCCGCGTCTTCGCCCGCAGCCGACTCCACCACCTCGACGACCCGGTGGAGAAGCAGCGGGCCACCTGACAGCGGGCGACGACGGCGTCCCGGCCCCACGGCGGCGACGGGACGAGATCCGACCGGTCAGCCCTCTTCTGGCGGCTCCCGATCACGGAACGTGCACCAGTCCCGTCCGGGCGGATCGTCCCGGAGGTGCACCGTGGTCTCGCCGCACCGCGAACAGGGCCAGCCCGGCTCCAGCTCGTCGGCGCACGCGTCGAGGACGGCCACCTGGTTCCGCAGGCGCACCTCATCTTCCCGGGACCCCCCTGAGGCCCGCGGGTTCATGGAAACTGAAGGGTTCTCAGCCGGAACCCGGGGATGGACCGCCGTGTTTTCGTGCGATCGGCCTTCGGGTTCAGTTGAACACGCGGGTGAGCACCGAGCGGACCGCCCCTGGGCAACCTTCTTGGGAACGGTGCTGGCATCGTAAGAGTCATGAGACCAGCAGGAACGACACCAGAACCGGAAACCCCGATGCAGAGCGGCCTCACGACGCTGGGTGAGGTGGCGTGCCGTTATCAGGCAGATGAGATCCGCCCGGAGGAGCTGCCGATGATCGCTGCTGAGGCACTCGCGGCCGGGCTGGACGCCCCGACGCTGTGTGAGCTTGCTGGTTGGCCGCGCAACGCGGATACCCACGATATCCGCAACGCGTTCGAGCAAGCACTCTCCGAGTCCGGGATCGAGTTGCCCGATCCGGGCCTGGCGCGGCGCCACGCCCTGCGCCGACTGGCGGCGGGACTTGTCGCTGGAGACATCGCTCCTGCCGACCTGGCGACGGACGACTGGTGGGAGACGGAGGTCGAAACCGAAGAGGAGCGATCATTCGTGCGGCTGATCCCGCAATGCGTGTGCTGCCTTGAGTACACCTCGAGGCTTGACCAGCAGACGTGGGCAGCCGAGCTGCGGATCGCCGCGCTCGCCCTGACATCGTCTGCGCCGATCGGCCCCGGTTGCTGACCCTGCCGTGACGGCATGCTCACCCTCGCCGATGATGTAAATCCCGGCGGACCGGACTTCACCGAAGTGACTGTTCAGTGGCCTGGCCCAACAGCGCCTGTGCGGAGTCCGCGTAGCGGATGGCGGTCTTCTCCGCCAGGCCGAACGCCTCGGCGAGGTGGAGCGGATCAGGGCCGTGGACGAGGGCTTCTTCGAGCTGGCGGTCGACGCGGAGCCGTTCAAGGGTGGCGGTCTGGCCGCGAAGCGAGGCGGAGACGGAGACGCCGCTGACGGGCCCGGTCCGGCGGGATGGCGGGCAGCACGGTGCCGCCGTCCGCACTGTCAGCTCGGTCACGGCCGCTCGGGCGGGTGCTCGCCCTCGCGCAGCTCCCAGACCCCGGTGGGCCGGTCGACCACGATGGTCAGGTGATCCTGGATCCGCTCACCACGCTCGTCGTCCCACTGGGCGCCGTGGCAAAGCCGAGCGGCGCCGCTCGCTCCTCGGGCACGTGAAGACGGCTATGCCAGCGAACCCGCTCGCGCCGAAGGGACCACACCGCCGGCACCCGAAGATGCTCCCGGACGGCGCGAGGGAGAAGCTGCTGGCGACGGTGAACTCCGGCCCGGGACCGACACCGGAACCAGAAGGTCCTGGCAGCTGCAGTCATGGGACCACAGCGGCAGCCCAATCTCCGCTGTTCCCAACTGCGTACGCGCACGCGAAGAAGGATCCCTGTCCACCACTCCAGAGAACCGGCATCGCACGCGATACGGGCGATATCTCCGGAGCTAGTGACATCACGGTTGAGAACCGACCAAAAGCGACAACTATGCTTTGATCTTGGCGCTCTGAGTGGCAGTGATCCTCCCGACCAGCAGGATCGCCAGGATTACAGCGACAACGTCGACGAGCACGACAAGAGGCGTGTTGGGATTGCCTTGCAGGTCGACCACCATGTAGGCCGTGACCCCGACCGACTTGGCGATCCATGCCACCCACCACGCATCGATCACCCAGGCACCACCGGTCGAACCGCCGGCCCGCCAGAGGTCCACCACGACCCGGCGCGGAGCCCACCACATGACCACCGGGATGAACCACACCCCAACTGCCCCGCCCACCGTGTACTTGTGAGTGCCCGGAGCGAAGGCCTCGGCGTTGAGTCGGCAGCGTCGGAGCCAGCAGAGAAACACCACGATGGTGCCGAGGAACACGGGCATCGAGAGCAGCGCAGCCGCCTGCGCGAGAAACCTCGAACCGGTCCAGCTGTTCAGTCCGAGGATGACCTGCACGACGGCTTGCATGGCAAGCAGCACCTGCGTGGCCACAGCCAGAGGTCGAGGATCGGCGAGCGCTCCTCGGGAGGCGGCAGCGCGCAGACTCAGATTCGTTGCGCTACCGGCAGGTGCTGACGTCACGGACAGGCCCCCATCGAACATGCCTGCGGTGGTGGTCACCGCAGAGATCGCCTGGAGGATAGGGGGAGCGCGAACGGATGTCCACAGCGCGTTCACCTGCCGCACCGCCGCCCGAAGCGCGGGCAGGGCCCGCGGACGCACGGCCTCCTGCGGCGCCAGGTCGTACAGGTCGTACAGGTCGGGCGTGGTGCGGATCGGCCCCATCAGCGGGACCAGCGGGTCATCGGCCATGCCGTCACGGTACGAGGGCGGCTGCAGGTCGCCCGGCTCAACTCCCAAGGCCCTGGCGACCGCTGCCGCGAACTCCGGCGTCGCCGGCTTGTGCCCCGACACCACCTTCGTGAGCAGGCTGTACGAGATGTGAGCGCGGTCGGCGAGCTGTCGATGGCTCAAACCCCTCACATCCTCGTAAGCCGCGATCCGCTCGCCGATGCTGATCCCATCCGGAGGTGCCAGGTTGGCCCCCATCCCGTGCACGCCTCGAACCCGTGTGCACGGGACCGTACCCCCGAACTCGCCCGCCCCGCAGATCGTTTCGGCAACCAGCGTTGACACCGAATCGAATCCGGCGGAGACCCGCGTTCCCCTGCCCGGATCCCGCGATGTGCTCCGTACGCCGCGGAGTTGGCTACCGAAGGTAACGCAGCCGTGGTCAAGGGCGTCGCGTGGCCTTTGGGTGCAGTCCAGGAGCCGGCGGCCGTGGTCGAGGCCGCGTTCGGTGGGCGGGTTCCGGCCGGTCGACGGGCCTGGCGTCAGTTCCGGCATCGCCGGTGGCTGGGGCCCCGGCGGTCGCCTCAGCGGGCGGTTGGGGCGGACACCGCGGCCCGGTCCACGATCCCCTCGACGATCCGCATCAGGCGCTCGCCGGTCCGGTGGATGCTGCCGTTCTGCGTGCTGACCTGTGCGCCTTCGAGGACGAAGGTGATCTCGGCCGCGGTCTGCTCGGGGTCGGGCAGCCCGGCCTGGACGCACATGCCGACCAGTCGGCGGGTCTGACGCTCCTTGTGCTGTTCGATCACCTGCCGTGCGGGGTGGGCGCGGTCGGGCAGCTCGGCGAGGGAGTTGATGAAGGGGCAGCCCCGGTGCGAGATCGCGGGCAGCCCGTCGGCGATGAAGCGGGCCACGCCGAGGATCTGTTCCCCGGGTCGGCCGGGGTGCTCGGCCTCGACCCGGTCGAACGCCGTCTGGTAGTCGGCGGCGACGATCCGCAGCCACTCGGCGACCAGTTCGTCCTTGGTCTCGAAGTGGCGGTAGATCGCCATCTTGGTGGTCTCGGCCTTCTCGGCGATCGCCTGGACGCCCACGCGCTGGATCCCCTCGCTCCGGAAGAGCTCCTCCGCGGCGTCGAGGATGCGCTCGCGGGGCGGCAGTTTGGCCACCCGGGTCGGTCGTCTGGCGGGCGATGTCATGGCTGGTCCGGGCCTCCGGTCACTTGCGGGTCGTCCGTTTCCTGCACGTCTCGCTCTTCCTGCTACGGTACCAGTCCGTTCCACGCGATACCGATCGGTATCGTTGAAGACTGATCGGTATCGATCTCGACTCCAGGAGTGACCCAGTGGACGTCAACGAATACGTGGGGTTCGACGCGGTCGGGCTCGCCGAACTGATCGCCCGGGGCCAGGTGACCCCCGCCGAAGTGGAGGCGGCCGCGCGGGAGGCCGCACGGGCCGTCGACCCGCACCTCAACGCCGTCGTGGAGACCTGGCCCGCCGATGACTCGCCCCGCCCCGGCAGTGCGCCGCTGGCCGGCGTCCCCTTCCTGATCAAGGACCTCGGGGTCACCATGGCCGGCCGACGGACGGAACTCGGCAGCCGCCTCGCGGCCGGGAACGTCGCCGCCGCCGACTCCACCCTGATGTCACGCTTCCGCCGCGCCGGCCTCGTGACGTTCGGACGCACCGCGACCCCGGAGATGGCCTACAGCACCACGACGGAACCCGTGCTGTACGGTCCCACCCGCAACCCGTGGGACCTCACGCGCAGCGCCGGCGGCTCCAGCGGCGGCGCGGGCGCGGCCGTCGCCTCCGGGATCGTGCCGCTCGCGCACGCCACCGACGCGGCGGGCTCGATCCGCATCCCCGCCGCCTACAACGGCCTGTTCGGTCTGAAGCCGACCCGTGGCCGCATACCCGTCGGCCCCGATGTCGACGAGATCTTCAACGGCCTGGCCGTGCACGGCAGCGTCAGCCGCACCGTGCGCGACAGCGCGGTCCTTCTCGACCTGATCGGCGGCCCGGCGGCGGGTGACCCCTACGTCGCCCCGCAGCCGCCCCGGCCGTACGCGCAGGAGGTCTCCCGGGATCCGGGCTCCTTGCGGATCGGCGTCCTCACCCAGGCCTGGGGCGGACACCGCACCACGGCGCCCGTGGCCGAGGCGCTGTCGCGCACCGTGTACCTGCTGGAGTCCCTCGGCCACCGAGTGGAGCAGGCCGAAGTCGAACTCGGCGTCAACTGGGAGGAGTTCGTCCTGGCCAACGCCCGCCAGTGGACGGCGAACCTCACGGTGTCGGTCGACGAACTGGCCGCCGCCTCCGGCCGGCCAGTGGACTTCTCGACCCTCGAACCGCCGATCCTCGCCAGCTACTACTACGGGCGGCGGGTCACCGGCGCCGAACTCGTGGCCGCCCTGGCCGTCCGCAACCGGGTCTCCCGGAGCCTGGCACGCTCGCTGGACGCGTACGACGTCCTGCTCACCCCGACCGTGCCGGACCTCCCGGTGCCCCTGGGCACCCACGGCCGAGGGGCGGAGACACTGGACGGCCCCGGCTGGCTCCGCCGGCTCTTCGACCTCTCGCCCTTCACCGCAGCGTTCAACGTGGCCGGCACGCCCGCCATGTCGGTGCCGGTGACGGCCGACCCCGGCACGGGGCTCCCGGTCGGCATGCAGTTCGCCGCCGGCTACGGGCGCGAGGGCCGCCTCTTCCGTCTCGCCGGACAACTCGAAGAGGCCGCCCCGTGGTCGGACCGCACTCCCCCGGTGTGGGCGGGGAACCACCCAGGCCGCTGAGGGCCCGCCCCCGGGCGCCCTGCCCCCGCCCGGCTCGGCGCCCATCGGTATCGGCCTCCAAGATGCACTCGGTGGTGGCGAACCTATGGCTGGCCGCCGAGGAGATCCGGCGACCGGCGAGATGCCCGCCGCCGTCCCGGCCGGGGCCGCCCGGATCGGGAACCTGGTGCAGCGGGCCCGGCCGCGCCGATCCGGCACCAGCTCGGCAGCGGGGGCGGGCGGCCATGCGGGTGGACGGAGCTGGAGGCGGCGGGGTAGGGGCAAGTCCTGAGGTGCGCGAAGGCCCGCTCCGTGTTCCGGAGCGGGCTGGTCGCCGACCGCACGGGCCCGGCGCCGGCGCCGGGCCGCCCACACGGCCGGCGCCTGGCGGCGCCTCAGGACCGGCTGCGCCGTACGACGGGTCGGGTGGCGGCGGCACGGCGGCATTCCCGGCCTCGGCACGTGCGGCGGAGCCGCGAGGGGTCGGCCCCCGTCGCGGCCCCTCGGATCGCGGCCCCGCGGATCACGGCCCCGTGCACCCGGCTCAGCTGCCCAGCGGGCGGAGGGCCGAGTCCAGGGGGTCGAGCGACCAACCTCCACCGCCGGGGCGGCAGCTGAGCGCGGTGTCGGCCGTGTCGGCCGTGTTGGTGCCGGTGTTGAAGTTGGCGTTCGGGGTGTTCGGCAGCACGCCCATGTAGTACATGCCGGCCGACGTCCACACGCACTGGTGCAGATTGAGGAAGCGGTTGCCGGCCAGGTCGAAGGACTTGACGGCGGAGTTGGCGAGCGTCAGCGTCCAGCCGCCCCCGCCCGGGCTGCACCGCAGCACGGTGTCGGGTGTGTCCGAGACGTTGGTGCCGGTGTTGAAGTTGACGTTCGGGGTGTTCGGCAGGATGGCCGTGTAGTGCTGGCCGGCCGAGAAGTACACGCACTGGTGGACGTTCAGGTAGCGGCCGGCGGCGAGGTCGAACGCCTTCACCGCCGAGTTGGCGGGCGCCGGCCTCCAGCCCCCGCTCCCCGCGCCGCAGGAGAGCGCCGTGTCCGGCGTGTTGGAGACGTTCGTCCCGGTGTTGAAGGGCGTGTCGGAGGTGTTCGGCAGCAGGTTGGTGTAATGCCCACCGGGGCCGTAGTACACGCACTGGTGGATGTTCAGGTAGCGCGCGGCGAGCCGCGGCCCCGGCGGTCCCGCCACGGCGGTGCTCCCCAGGACGAGGGCGACGGCCCCCGTGACCGCCGCCACGATGATCGACAATCTACGCATGGTGCACTCCTCCCGAACCCACGCCCACCCGTCAGGGCGCGCACGCACCAAGCTAGTGGGGACCGGCCGGTGGGTGTTCATGACCGCACATCGGCAACCCGTTCGGCCCATTGGGCAGACGATATGCCCATCAGATCGGACGACCGCCGGACCACCGTCACACGACATCCGCCGCGCGGGCCGCCTGCACCCGCACGCCCATCGACACCCGCGCCGCCCGGGTCCTCGCCCCACAGCTCGGCCCGCACGACCAGGAGCCAGGGGAACCGCTCGGATTCGGTGAGGTCCGGCCGGCGGGCCTTGTCCCGGATCTCCTGCGCGGCCATGCAGGCGCATGCGCGGAGACCTCTGCGCAGGGACCGCTTGCGTGCGCCATGGCCGGCCATGCGCATGCGCGGAGGCCCCACACCACGCATGCGCAGAGCCGTCGAACGGGCGCGGGATGCGGTGCCGGCTGGACCACCGGGCGGCACCGGACCGGCGGCGCGGCCTCGCGGTGCGCAGCGTCGGGCAGGAGTGCGGGCGGGCCCGCATGTGCTCTGCCCGAACGTTCCGCGCTCCGGTGTGGGAGCAGGCAGGACCGGCGGGCCGGGGCCGGGGCGTGGGAGCGGCGCCCGCAGCTGCCGACGGTCCTGGTCGGCACCGGCGCGGCCGGGGCACGCTCGGCGGTGGCCGACCTGCGGCTGGCCGCCAAGGAACACCCGACCGAGGCGCCGTGACCCACCAACCACGGCGCCGCAAGGTCACGCCCTGCGGCCCTTCGCCGGTGGGCGCAGACCGGGCAGCGACCCGGCGGGGGCCTGGTCGCGGCCACCCGCCACCCGGACCGCCCCCTTCCCTTTCCCCGGACCGCCCGCCGTGCGGAGTGTCCGGCCAACGACGGGTCAACGTCGTGGTGGGCCGACACGTCCCACGGCAAGGATGGACGCCGAACCGCCCGCCACCACACGGCAGTCGAGACCACCGCCGGCACGGCCGGCTCGCAACGGATCGTTCGTCCCGTCCGAATCGAAGGGGAAGACATGCAGTTCATGCTGGGGCGCCGAGTCGCCTCCCTCGCCGCAGTGACCGCACTGACCGTCACGGGGCTGGGGCTCGCGTCGGGAAGTGCGTCCGCCGCAACCGGATCCGACTCCAACTCCGCTCACGGCGTGGAGATCACGGGCTGGCACACGTCGGACGAGAACCCGTGGGTGTCCGCCCGGCTGTGCAACTACCAGAGCTCGGCGAACAGCTTCTATTTCTGGATCAAGGACACGGCGGGCGACAACGTCACCAGCCCGGGCCACATCACCCCCGTCCTCGCGCCCGGCCAGTGCGAATACATCTCCGGGGAGGACTACGGCAGCACCCCGATCCAGGTCTACGCGAGGTCCGGAAGCTCCTGGACCTTCGGCGCCGACCCGATCTACCTCGGCTGACAGCCGCCCCGCACCCGCCCGCCGACCGCCAGGCCCGGGTGTGGGACCGCCGGGCGGCAGCACTCCCGGGCCCCTGGCCCCTGGCCGTGTGACTCGCCCGCCAGGGCGAAGCCCGCGACCAATCCCTCACCCACCGGTCCCTGGTGACCTTGCGCCACCAGGAACCGGAGCATATCCGCTGCTCGGTCGGGGTCCGGCACGGGCAGTGGCGCGCCGGAAGGCGGGCGGCGGCACCGGGACCGCCGCCGCACCGGTTGCGTCGAACCCCGCGCCGCACACCTGCGGATCGAGGACCTGGCGAGAACAACTGTCTGGTCCGGCCGAGTGAAGCCACGGCGAAGCTCTGGCCCGCAGGCGGAAACGCCGGGGTGCCGTCGCGGGTGTACCACTCGTCGGCGCCGCGGGCCGTGGTCGTCGCGACCGGCATCACCGAGAACGGCGGCCGCGAGGTGCTGTGGCTGATGGTCGGCGACAGTGAGACCGAGGTGTTCTGGGCCGAGTTGTTGCGATCCTTGCGCGAGCGCGGCCGGACAGGGGTCCGCCGGGTCGTCGGCGACCACCACCTGGGCCTGGTGAAGGCGATCCGCAAGGTCATGCCCGGTACCGCCTACCCCGATCCCGGTCTTTCGAAGCGGGCATCGGTGCCTCTCGACCCCCGGCTCTCCACGGCTCTCCACGGCACGGAACGGCCGCTCACCGGCCGCGCACGTCGGCAGGCGCGTGCACGACCCGATTGGGCCCTGCTGCGGTGCGGGGCACGAATCGGCTTCGCAGTATGGCGTCTAAGCTTGACTCTGAAGCTTCTATAGATCGTCAAGCTGAGGCGTGCACGGCGCTCCGGCCCCGCGCGTCCACGGGGCCGGAGCGCCGTGCACCTGCAGGGAACCAGCCGGGCGGGGAAGCACACGCACTTTCGGAGCAGCGCCCTTGTCGGTGCCGATGGGCGGAGAAATGCTGGGAAGTCAGACAGCGGTCGCCTTGAATCGACGGTCAAGGCTGATCCCTCAGAGCGTGCACGCACGTCGGGTGTGGAAGCCACATTAAATGCGGAGGCGTACGCCTCCTTCGGCCCCTGTGTCGCCGCGGGGTTCGGTTCCCTAAACGACCCACTGGAGTGCATAAGAAGCCGGCCAGCGTGATGGACTGGAAGCGGTCACCCATCGCGCCCAATTCCCGCTGGGACTTGGCGATCCGGTCGTCGTCCAGGGCGGCCTTCGAGGCGGGCGTCCGCGCCGCCAAGCTCGGCTGGCCGGACTGCCCCCGCAACCGACACCCCTTCCGCAGCGTCCATGCTCGTCGACCGTGCTCGTTTTGATCGGTGTCGGGCTGCACTCCGAGACGAAGTGCAAATTCTGCACCCTGTTCCACACCGAGGCCGCGAAGCTCTTCGGAGCGACGGACGAGGAGATCCAGGAGGCTGTCCACTACGCCAAGGCCAGCCTCGGGTGGAGCGCCTACATCAACGGCATGCAGGAGGACTACGACCAGTTCAAGGCCGAGCTTGACCAGGTCACCGAGTACGTCCGGTCCAAGGCGGCGTGATGCACCTGGAACGGGTGCGGCCCCTGGTGCTGCGAGGCACCTTCCACGCGTACGAGCTGGCCGCCCTGGCGGCGGCCGCTCGTTACGTGGTCGAGGCCGCACCCCCCGACATCCCCGCCGAGGCCCTGGACCAGCTGGGGCAGCTGCTGTCCGAGTACGACGAGCAGGTGCGGAACCTGTCGAATCCCGCGTCGCGACAGGACGAGGCCGGCACGCCCTCCTGACGGCTCGCCGGCTATATGGTCCAGGCCACTTGGTCTTCAGGTCGAACAGCGGGGTGTGCCGACCCTTCCTGGTCCGCACCCGGAGACGAACAGGGGAAGAAGCTCCAGGCTCTTGCCTCCGGCGGAGTTAGTCATCTTAACTATGCATCCATGGTCGAAGATCCACCGAGCTTCGTCGCCGCTGACCTCGACGGCACCCCCATGCACCGCCCCGGTTCGCCTGTCCCCTCGGTTCCGCTGACCGCCTGTCACCCCACTGTCATGCGCTCGGTCGAAGCGATCTGATCGGGGCGCCGATCGAGGCGATCCGGCCCGTACCACCGGGGTCACCGGCCACTCCCGCCACGTGCCGCCACCGCGCCGTCGATCCCTGCAATGACGCTCCCCCCACAGGAAAAGGTCTGGCTTTGTCGGAGACGCACCACCCCCACAGCACCACCACCGACCAGGCCGATGCGCCTCCCGCGCGGAAGGTCGACACCCCGACGGCCGTCGGCCCGCAGCTCCCGGAGCTGGCGTCAGGACAGCAACGGCTCTGGGTGCTGTCACAGTTGGACGGCGCCAACGAGGCGTACAACGAGACCATGGCCTTCACCCTGTGCGGCCCGCTGGACCGCGCGGTGCTCGCCCGTGCGCTCGACGAGCTGGTCTCCCGGCACGAGGTCCTGCGCACCCGGCTGGTCGCCACCGGGGGCGGTGTCCACCAGCTGATCGGTCCGCCCGACTGCGGCTACACCCTTGCGACGGACGACCTGACCGGGCTCCCGGACGCCGCAGCGCGCGTCACCGCCCTGCAGCGTGCGGAGTCCGACACGCCCTTCGACCTGAGCCGCGGCCCGCTGGCACGTGGCCGTCTGATCGTCCTGGCCGAGCAGCGCCACGTGCTGCTGCTGACACTGCACCACGCGGTCTTCGACGGCTGGTCCATGAACGTGATGCTGCGCGAACTCGGAACGCTGTACACGGCCTTCCGGGACGGCGCGGACTCCCCGCTGACACCGCTGTCCCTGCAGTACGCCGACTACACCCGCTGGCAGCAGGAGTGGGCGTCCGGGAACGAACCGGCGGCGCAGGCCGCCCACTGGAGGGAAGCCCTCGCCGGCGCGCCGTCCCTGCTCGAACTGCCCACCGACCGCCCTCGCCCGCCGGAGCAGGACTACCGCGGCGGCCGGGTGCCGGTCTCCTTCGACAGGGAACTCGGCGCCGCCCTCAAGGCGCTCGCGCGGCAGCAGGGCGGAACCCTGTTCGTGGCCGTCCTGGCCGGCTGGTCCGTGGTGCTGTCACAGCTGACGGGTCAGACCGACATCGTCGTCGGCGTCCCGACCGCGAACCGCCGCCGCGGCACCTTCTCGGACCTGATCGGATTCTTCGTCAACTCCCTCGCCGTGCGGGTCGACCTGTCGGACTCGCCGACCGGGTCGGCCGTGCTGAAGCAGGTGCGCGGTGCGCTGCGGGCCGCCCTGAAGCATCAGGACCTGCCGTTCGAGCAGGTGGTGGAGCTGGTCAACCCGCCGCGCAGCACCGCCCACACACCGCTGTTCCAGACCATGTTCGCCTGGCACCCCTCCAGGAAGGGCCTGCTGGCCCTGCCCGAGATCGAGGTCGAGCCGCTCGGCATCCCCTACGCCGGGGCCAAGTTCGACCTGGCCCTGTCGCTGGCCGAGGAGGACGACGGCCGGGTGGTCGGCCACCTGGACTACGCCAGCGCGCTGTTCGACCACCAGACGGCCGAGCGCTACGCGGGCTATCTACGCCGGGTGCTGACCCAGCTGGTCGACCGGCCCGACCTGGGCGTGGACGATCTGGCACTCATGGACGAGGAGGAGCGCCGGCGGGTGCTGTCGGACTGGAGCGGCGCCGACCGTGCCCGCCGGGACGACCGCGCCGACGAGCTCGAAGCGCCTGCCGCTGCCGCCCCGATCGGAATGGTCGAGCGCTTCCAGGCCCAGGTCCGCACCCGCCCCGCCGGTCCGGCCCTGGTCTGCGAGGGGGAGCGGCTCGACTACACCGCGCTCGACCAGCGGGCCAACCGGCTGGCGCACGCGCTGATCGCCCGCGGCGTCCGCCCGGACCAGGTGGTCGGTCTGCACTCCGGGCGCTCGACCGAGCTGGTGGTGGGTGTCCTCGGCATCCTCAAGGCGGGCGCCGCCTATCTGCCGCTCGATCCGGGGCAGCCGGTCGAGCGGCTGGCCGCGATGGTCGAGGACGCCGTACCGGCCCTGGTGCTCAGCGACGCCGACGTCCCGCCCGAGGGCTGGCAGTCCCTGAGGGCGGTCGAGGCCGAGGCGGAGCGTGACGACGCGCCGGGGATCACCGTCGGACCGTCGCACCTGGCCTACGTCATCTACACCTCGGGCTCCACCGGCCGCCCCAAGGGCGTGGCGGTGACCCACGGCAGCGTCACCAACCTCTTCGACACCTGGCTGGCGCGGTTCGGGGCCACCCCCGGCGAGGCTGCCTCCGCCTGGTCGAGCATCGGATTCGACGCCTCGGTGCACGAGTTGCTGATGCCGCTCACCACCGGCGCCGTGCTGCACCTGGTCCCCGACGAGCTGCGCGGCGACCCCGAGGAACTGCTGGGCTGGATGCGCGAGCACCGCATCGTGCAGGCGTTCCTTCCGCCGTCCTACGTCAAGTGGATCGACGAGGACCCCGAGGCACGCCTGGACGGGCTGGTGCTGCGTCAGCTGCTGACCGGGGTCGAGTCCCTCCCGGAGAGGGCGCTGCACCGCATCCGGCAGGCGCTGCCGGGCCTGCGCATCTGCTACGGCTACGGGCCGACCGAGGCCACCCTCTACAGCACCGCCTACACCGACCCGCAGCCGCTGGACCGGCAGTGCCCGATCGGCCGCCCCCTGGACAACACCCGCCTCTACCTGCTCGACCGGCGGCTCCGGCCGGTTCCGACCGGGGTGGCCGGCGAGGTCTACCTCGGCGGGGCGAGCCTGGCCCGGGGCTATCTGCACCGCCCGGACCTGACCGCCGAGCGGTTCGTCGACGATCCCTTCGTGCCCGGCGAACGCCTGTACCGCACCGGCGACCTGGCTCGCTGGCTTCCGGACGGCAATGCCCAGTACCTCGGCCGCAGTGACGACCAGGTCAAACTGCGCGGCTTCCGGATCGAGCCGGGGGAGATCGAGGCCGCGCTGCTGGCCCTCCCCGGCGTGCAGGAGGCGGCGGTGTTGGCCGATCGCGACGCCACCGGCGAACTGCGCCTGGTCGCGGGCCTGGGCCGGGGGGACGCGGAGCCGCGCCGACCGCACGAGTGGCGTGCCGCACTGGCGCGGCGGCTGCCGGACTACATGATCCCCGCGCTCTTCGTGGAACTGCCGCAGCTGCCGCTCAACCGCAGCGGCAAGCTGGACCGCGCCGCGCTGCTGGCCGCGGCCCGCTCCGCGACCCGTGCCCAGGTCAACACCGCGAGCCCGCGGGACCACGTGGAGATGGCGCTGCACACCATCTGGCGGCGGGTGCTGATCCATCCCGGCATCGGAATATCCGACAATTTCTTCGATCTGGGTGGTACCTCCATATCCGCCATCAAGGTGGCCCTGGCCGTCCGCGAGGAGTTCGGCGAGACGCTGCCGATCCGCGACATCGTGCAGAACCCGACCATCGAGGCCCTGGCCGAACGGCTTCGGGCGGGGGCGTCGGGAGCACCGGACGGCAACCTCGTCGAGTTCCGCGAGGGGGACGGACAGCAGCGGGTGGTCTGCATCCACCCGGCCGGCGGCACCGCCTTCTGCTACCTGCCGCTGGCCGCGGCGCTGCCCGACCACGTCGGCGTCCTCGGCGTGCAGTCGCCCGGGATCAATCCCGGGGAGACGCCGCTGCCCACGGTCGAGGCCATGGCGGAGCAGTACCTGTCCCTGGTCGACCCCCGGCCGGACGAGTCGCTGGTGCTGTGCGGGCTCTCCTACGGCGGCCTGGTCGCCCACGAGATGGGGCGCCGACTGGCCCTGGCCGGGCACACCCGGCTCAGCGTGGTGCTGCTCGACACGCACGGAACCGAGGACGCGGAGCAGCTCGCCGCGATCGCGCCCGTGGAGATGTCGGACTTCCGCGACAAGCTCATCAGGTTCAACGGGATGTACCCGGGCATCGAGGACGAGCAGATCGACCGGTACTTCCGCATCTACAACCACAACCGGATGACCGCCCGCGGCTACCAGGCGCTGCCCTCACCGGCCCGGCTGGTGCTGGTCGAGGCCGCCGGGGAGAGCATCGGCGACGGCACCGGGGAAGGGCTCCGGGAACAGGAAGAGCAGCAGGCCCAGGAGCAGGCGCGTGCCGTGCGCGCGTTCTGGCAGCGGCGCGCCGGCGGGGGCCTGCTGGTCGAGCCGGTCGCCTGCGGCCACTGGGACCTGTTGGAGAGCGAGGAGGTGCCCCGGATAGCCGAGCTGATCGCAGCCGAACTGGCCCGGTTCCCGGCTCCCCCGCCGCCGTCCCCGGCTGCGCCCGCAACCGGACAGCCGGCCGCCGCGTCCGCCGTGGAGGCCTGATGCGTACCGAGAGCGCCGTACCCGTCACGCCCTCGGCCACCGGCCTGGCCCAGGCCGTGCACGAGCAGGCCCTACGCACCCCGCATGCCGTCGCGCTGGTCGACGGCGGCGTCCGGCTGGACTACACCGGCCTCGACACCGCCGCGGCGGCGGTGGCCCACGGGCTGCGCCGGGCCGGCGTGCGCCCCGGCCAGGCGGTGGCGGTCTGCCTGCCGCGCTCGTGGCAGCTCGTCTGCGCCATGCTGGGCATCCTGCGGCTCGGCGCCCAGGTCGTCCCGCTGGACGCGCAGAGTCCGGCGGACCGCCGGCGCCACATCCTGACCGACTCGTCCAGCGTGGCACTGATCCACGGCGGGACGGCACCTGACGACCTGCCGGGCCGGGTGCGCCCGCTGGAGGCGGCGGCGCTGCTCGCGGCCGGACCCGGCGACCCCGCGGCGGTCTTCACCGGGGCACCGGTCTCCTTCCTCTTCTACACCTCGGGCACGACGGGCCGTCCCAAGGGCGTCGAGGTACGGGACGCCGGCATCCTGCGGCTGGCAAGGCCGGGGTACCTCCGCATCGAGGAGGGCGCCCGCTACGCCTGCCTGTCCAATCCGGCGTTCGACGCCCTCAGCTTCGAGGTCTGGGTACCGCTGCTGACCGGCGGCTGCTGCGTCGTCCTCGGCGACGAAGCCGTCCAGACACCGCATCAGCTGGCGGCCGCCCTGCTGCGGGAGCGCATCGACACGGCGTTCGTCACGGTGGCCCTGTTCAACGCGGTGGTGGACACGGAGCCGTCCTGCTTCGCCGGGGTCGGACAGCTGCTGGTCGGCGGCGAGCAGCTCAACGCCCGGATGATCCGCCGCTGGTACCGGCACAACGCGACGGCCCCCACCCGGCTGCACAACGTCTACGGCCCCACCGAGGCCACCACCTTCGCGTTGTGCCACCCCATCCCGCGCGACTTCGACGGCGACGTGGTCCCGATCGGACGGGTGCTGCCGGAGACCGAGGCCGTGCTGGTGGTCCCGGGCGGCGACCGGGCTGCGGCGAGCGGCGAGGTGGCCGAACTCCACCTGGCCGGTGCCGCTCTCGCGGCCGGGTACCGCAACCTGCCCGAGGAGACGGAGAGCCGCTTCGTCCGGCTGACCTGGTACGACGACGGCCGCACGACGCACTACCGCACCGGCGACCTGGTGCGCGCCGATGCCGACGGCCGGATCGAGTACGTCGGACGTGCCGACCGCCAGGTGAAGGTCCGCGGCTTCCGGATCGAGCCCGGCGAGCTGGAGCGGCAGATCGTCACGCATCCGGCGGTGCGGCAGGCGTACGTCTGCACCCGCAGGGCCGGGGAGCACGGTCCGAACGAGCTGCTGGCGTACGTCGTGCTCGGGGATGAGGTCCCGTTCGAGGAGTTCGACCGCCATCTGGCGGCGGGGCTGCCCGGCTACATGAGGCCGCATCACATCTATCTCGTGGACTCGCTCCCGCTGAACGCCAACGGCAAGGTCGACCAGGCCGCACTGCTGCGCCGGGACGACCGGCCCTGGCGCCGCCCGGAAGGCGACCGCCCGGACGCCGCGGCCACCACCGCCCGGCAGCGTGAGGTGCTGGACCTGGCGGCCGAGGTGCTCGGGGTACCGGACCTGCGGCTGGACGACCGCTGGATCGCCTCCGGCGGCGACTCGCTCAAGGCCCTGCGGCTGCGCTTCGAGGTGCGCCGGCGCTGGGGCTGTGAACTGCCCCAGGCGCGCGTGCTGACCGGGGACATGGCCGAGATCGCCCAGGCCGTGGCGGAAGCCGGATCCGCCGCCGACTCGCCCTACCCGGTGCCGCCCGCTCCCACCCGGGCCCGCTCGGCGCCCGCCACCAGCGAGCAGCAGCGCCTTTGGCTGCTGCAGCAGCGGGCGCCGCGGTCCCGTGCCTACGCCGTGGAGCTGGCCTTCCGGCTGGACGGCACGGTCGACGCCGACGCGCTGCGCAGTTCGCTGCGGGCACTGGCGCGGCACCACGCGGCCCTGCGCACCGGCTTCGAGGCCGCGCCGGAGGGCCTGCGCCAGGTGGTCGGGCACGGCTACGACCCGTGGACCGACCCCGGCCCGGAGGCGGCCGGCGCCGACGGCGAGGACGGCGCGCGCGCCGTGGCCGACCGCTTCTTCGCCGTGCCGTTCGACCTGGCACACCCCCGGATGCTGCGCGCCTGCTGGCTGCCGCAGGGCGGCGGAGGGGTGCTCCTGCTCCATCTGCACCACATCGCGGTCGACGGCTGGTCGCTCAACGTCCTGCTGGACGACCTGTCGTCCGGCTACCGGCACGCGCACGACGGCGCCGCCGAGGCTACGTGGCGGACGGACACCACCCCGGTGCCCACCCCGCTGGACTACGCCGCTTGGCAGGCCGACTGGTTCGGCAGCCCCGCCTATCTGGCCCAGCGAGCCGAGCTGCGGGCCCACTACGCCCGGTCGGACGAGGCGGCGGACCGGGACCCGGGGGACCCGGCCGGAGCTCCCCCCTTCTCCGGTGCCCGCCTGCTGCACACCTCGCTCGACGTCGTGCGGCGCGCCGCCGTGGACCGGCTCTGTGCCGAACTGGGCATGACCCGCTTCGAGTTGCTGCTCGGCGTCTTCGCCTGGAGCCTGTACGGCGGGACCGGCGGGACCCGGCTGCGGATCGCCGCTCCGGTGGCCAACCGGCCGGTCCAGGAGTTCGAGGGCAGCGTCGGCATGTTCGCCAACACCGTGCTGCTGCCGCAGGCCGTCGCGCCCCGCGAGGACCTGCGCGGCCAGCTGCTGCGCCTGAGCGCCGGGGCCCGCCAGGTGCTGGACCGTCAGGACGTGGCGTTGGCCGATGTCCTGGCCGACCGGGAGCCGGCCGGGGGCGACTCCCCGTTCGACTACCTGTTCGTCCTGGAGAACACCGACTTCGGTGCGCTGGCCCTGCCCGACTGCGCCTCCCGCCCGCTGTGGTGGGCCCCGGCCGAGGCCAAGTGCCCGATGACGCTGTCCGTGGTCGAGCACGCGGGTGGGCTCGACTGCCTGTGGGAGTACGCCGACGACCGCTTCGACGCCTCCGAGGTGGCGGCCATGGCGGGCCTGTTCCGGCGGGGCCTGGACCTGCTCGCCGACGGCGGGACGGCGACCCCGGCCGAGCTCGTGGCACCCTACCGCCGCGGACTGCCGAAGCCCGGTCGCGGCGCCTCGACGGCGCCGACCTGGACGACGGTGGCCGAGGGCTTCGCCCTGCAGGTCGCGCGCACACCCGACGCACCGGCCCTGATGTCCGAAGGCCGGTCGGTGAGCTACGCCGCTCTCGACGCCCACGCGGCGGCGCTGGCCGCCGAGCTGCGGGCCGACCACCCGCTGCCGGAGGGGGACGACGACCGTCCGTGCTGCGTCGCGCTGCACCTGCGTCCGTCGGTCGAGCACGTGGTGGCGCTGCTGGCACTGGCCCGGCTCAACGTGACCATCGTGCCGCTGGACCCGTCCTATCCGCCGGCCCTGCGCCGGCAGGTGCTGGACCAGGTGGAGCCGCTGTGCGTGCTGCTCCCACCGGGCGGTGACCCGGAGTTCGACGCCGTCGACCCGGGCCGCATCGTGCGCCACCCGGTGGTGCTGTCACCTGCCATCACGGCGGCCGCACCCACTGCCGCCGACCCGGCCGGCCCGGCGCACAGCGGCGCCCGCCCGCTCTACACCCTGTTCACCTCGGGCTCCACCGGTGTCCCGAAGGGTGTGCAGGTGTCCGACCGCACCCTGTGCAACCTGCTGCAGTGGCAGGCGGAGTCGGGAGGACTGGCGGCCGCGGCGGCCACCCAGCAGTTCTCCATGCTCTCCTTCGACGTGTCCTTCCAGGAGGTCTTCGGGACGCTGTGCGGCGGCGGCTGCCTGCACCTGGTGCAGCCCGGCTGGCGGCAGGACGCCCCCGCGCTGCTGGAGCAGCTGGAGACGGCCGGTGTGGAGCGCGTCTTCATGCCCTACGTGGCACTCCAGCTCCTCGCCGAGCACGGCGTTCACCTGGGCCGCTACCCCTCGCGGCTGCGGGAGGTGGTCACCGCCGGCGAACAGCTGGTGTGCACCGAGGCGATCCGCCGCTGGTTCGCGGGCCTCGCGGGCGCACGGCTGTTCAACCACTACGGCCCGACCGAGACGCACGTGGTGAGCAGCCTGTGCCTGGACGGTGATCCGGCCCGGTGGCCGGAGCGTCCCGCCATCGGCCGACCGGTGGCCAACGCGGTGCTGACGGTGGTAGACGAGGCCGACGAGCCCGTTCCCCCCGGCCGCGTCGGCGCCCTGCTGATCGGCGGCACGATGGCGGCGCGCTGCTACCTGGGAGACACGGCGCTCGACGACGAGCGCTTCGTCGAGCTGCCCGGCCTCGGCCTGTGCTACCGAAGCGGCGACCGGGCCCGTTTCGACCGGCAGGGTCTGCTGCACTTCCTGGGCCGGGACGACGACCAGATCAAGCTCAGCGGACACCGGCTCGAGCTGGGACAGGTCGAGGCGGCCCTGCTGCGGCACCCGGACGTCGTCAACGCCGTGGTGGTCCGCGACGGTGAGGAACTGGTGGCCTGCCTGCAGTGCCGTGGGAAGGCGCCCACGGCCCAGGACCTCACCGCGCACCTGGCGCCGCTGCTGCCCGGCCACGTCCGGATCGCCCGCTTCCGGCTGGTGGAGGAGCTGCCCAGGACCCCTAGCGGCAAGCTGGACCGCCGGGGCGCCCTGCGCGCTGCCGGGCGGGAACTGCGCCGGCCGACGGCCCGCAGCACCGGCCTGTCGGCGCGCGAAGCCCTGCTGACCGAGGCGTTCGAGGCGGTCACCGGTGCGGCGATCGACCCGGGGCAGACCTTCTTCGACGCCGGAGCCTCAAGCCTGGGACTGATGCGCTTCCAGCTCCGCTGCACCACCGAACTGGGCCTGCGCTTCACCGTCGCCGACCTGTTCGAACACGTCACCGTACGGGCGCTGGCCGACTTCCTGGACCGGTCGGCACCGGCCACGGACGACGACGCCCCACGCGCCGCAACCGTCGTCCCCACCGCTGCGCCGGCCGACGCCGCCGGGCAGATCGCCGTAGCCGAACCGATCGCCGTAGCCGAACCCGTCGCGGTCGACGAGCCGATCGCGATCGTCGGCATGGCGGTACGACTTCCGGGCGCGTCCGATCTCTCCGCGTTCTGGCGGATGGTCACCACCGGCGGCATCGGCATCGAGCACTTCGACGCCGCCGACGGCCTGGTCGGGGCGCGCAGCCAGTTGGACGGCCCACTGGCCTTCGACCCGGACCACTTCGGCATCAGCCGGCAGGAGGCCCGGCTGATGGACCCCCAGCAACGGCACCTGCTGATGAGCTGTGTCGAGGCACTGGCACACGCCGGGATCGCCGACCCGTCGGGTCTGCGCGTCGGCCTGGTCGCCGGAGCCGGTGAGAACACCTACTTCCAGTCCATGCTTCGCGAGGCCGACCCCGAACGCCTGCCCGACGGCTTCCAACTGGCCCTGCACCACGACAAGGACTTCCTCGCCACCAAGGCGGCCTATCACCTGGGGCTGACAGGTCCCGCCTTCACCACCCAGGCGGCCTGCGCCAGTTCGCTGGTGGCCGTCCATGTCGCCGCCGGCCTGCTGCGCCAGGGCGATGCCGAGGTGATGCTGGCAGGCGGAGTCCTGGTCGACCCGACCCTGACCGACGGATACCACCACCAGGCGCAGCACATCTTCTCCGTGGACGGTCTCTGCCGACCCTTCAGCGACGACGCGAGCGGCACCATCGGCGCGAGCGGCGTCGGCATGGTGGTGCTCAAGCCGCTACGCCTGGCCCAACGCGACGGCGACACCGTCTATGCCCTGATCACCGGCTCGGCGTTGAACAACGACGGCTCCGACAAGCTCAGTTACAGCGCCCCCTCGCTCGCCGGGCAACGCGAGGTGATTCGCGCCGCTCTGCGCCGCAGCGGTCGCAGCGGCGCCGACCTCGGCTATGTCGAGGCCCACGGCACCGCCACCCGGCTCGGCGACCCGGTCGAGGTCGGCGCACTGCGCCAGGCCTTCGACCTGGACCGGTCCCGCCACTGCGCGCTGACCTCGGTCAAGAGCCAGATAGGTCACCTGGGCGCGGCGGCCGGAGTCGTCGGGCTGGTGCGGGCCGCGCTCGCGGTCCACCACGGCGTCATCCCGCCCAACGTCGGCTTCCGCGCCCTCAATCCGCAGCTCGGCGCCGACCCCACGCCGTTCTACATACCCACCGAGGCCCGGCCCTGGCCCACGGACCGGGACAGGATCGCGGCGGTGAGCAGCTTCGGGATCGGCGGCACCAACGCCCATCTGGTGCTCGAGGCCGACAGGCCGGCCGCGGGGACGGGGGGCGACGCGGGCCTGGCGGCGGGCGAAGCGGCCCCGGACACCTCCGTGCTCCCCTGTCTGGTGCTCTCCAGCAGCAGCGAAGCGAGCCTGCGCGCCGACGCCGCCCGGATCGCCGACTACCTGGAGGCCCGGCCCTCCGCCTATCCGCAGGTGCTGCGCCACCTCCAGGCGGGCCGTCCCGCACGTCGCCGACGGCTGGCAGCGGTGTGCCCCGACGTCTCCGCCGCCGTGGCCTGGCTGCGCACTGCGGACCAGAGCACGGACGCGGGAGCGGTGGAGACCCGTACCGGGGCGCCGGTTCCGATCGAAGGTCTCACCGCGGATGAGGCGGCCGCCGCCTGGCTGTCCGGCGAGCGGATCGTCCGGCCCGCCGGTCCCGCCCAGGCACCGTGGGACTTCCCGCCGCCCGCCTTCGAGCTGGCGGAGTTCGACTTCCCCCGCGCCGCGGCGGCACCGGACCGGACCGGTCCAGCCGCCGCCGACGTTCCGCAGCGCCTTCCGGAGGACGCCTGGCTGCACCAGCCGCACTGGGCACGGCTGCGCCGCGCGGGTAGGGCGATCGGCTCGCGCACCTCCCGGCTGCTGGTGCTGCTCACGGACGGACCGGCGCACCCGGACGCGGTCCGCGCCTTCGAAGCCGCCTACGCCCGGGTGGTGCGCGTCAGCGCCGCCGAGGCGTTCGCCCGGCGGGGCGACGACGTCTTCGAGGTCGACCCGGCCGACCCCGCCTCGGTCGGTCGGCTGCTCGACGCACTGGCGGGCACGGGCGCGGGCGACGACGGCATCGACTGGTTGCACGCGCTGCCGCTGGGGATCGGCGGCCCGGTCGGTCGGGACAGCCTGGCCCGGGCCCGCTGGGCCTGTCTGGACACTCCGGCCGCCCTGGTGCGGGCCATGGCCGACACCGCCGGGCCACTTCGGCTGAGGCCGTGGTGGCTGTCGTACCGGGCGAGGCCGGTGGACGGACCGGTACAGCGGCCGGAGGCGGGCCTGCTGGCCGGTGCCGCCGAGGTGGCACCCCAGGAGGGAGCTGCGGAGGGCCACTGGCTCGACCTCCCCGACGCAGACCCGGCCCACTGGGCCGCACCGCTGGCGGCGCTGCTGGCCGAGGCTGCCACCACGGCGGACGCGGCCGGACTTCCGCGCCGGCTGGCTCTCCGCCGGGGCCACTGGTGGGAACAGGTCACGCTGCCGGTGTCCACGGCCGGCCCCGGCCCCGTCGGGCTGCCCGCCGAAGGCGTGCACCTGATCCTGGGCGGCACCGGCGGGATCGGCCGCAGCATCGCCGCCTGGCTGCTGGAACACGGCGGCGCCCAGGTCCTGCTGCTGGCCAGACGTCCTCGGCTGCCGGAGGAGCTGACGCCCTGGGCCGACCGGGTCGAACTGGTCGAAGCCGATCTCGCCGAGTCGACACCCGAGGAGGTCATGGCCCGTATCGGCCGTCGCACCGGCCGCCTCGACAGCGTGATCCACGCCGCCGGGGTGGCGAGCGGCGGCATGATCGCCCGGCGCGACGCCGAGGCGATGCGGCGTGCCTCTGCCGCCAAGCTGCAGGGTGCCCTGCTGGTCGAGCAGTTGATCGAGCGCTACCGGCCGGAGGTGGCAGTCTACTGCTCGTCGATGTCCGCGGAACTGGGCGGCGTCGGCCAGCTCGACTACGCGGCCGCCAACAGCCTGCTCGACGGCTTCGCCCAGTACCGGTCCGGCGACGCCGAGACCACGGTCCGGCTCAGCGTGAACTGGGACGTGTGGAGCGAGACCGGCATGGCGCTGCGCGCGCCGCTGACCGACGCACGCCACCGGGCCCACTTGTCGGTCGGGCTGACCGTGGCCGAGGGAAAGCGGGTGTTCGCGCACGCCATGGGACTGCAACTGCCGCAGGTGCTGGTCTCCACCACCGACATCCACGAGTCCCGCGTGTTCTACGCGGCGCCCGGCGCCCAGGCCCTCGTGCCCATCGGGACCACCGTGCCCACCGTGCCCACCGTGCCCACCGGGACCATCGGGACCACGCCGGTGTCTGCCGAAGGCATCACGCCGGTGTCCGTCGAAGGCACCACGGCGGCCGACGCGGCAGGCGGGACCGCGGCCGTCCTGCTCGGCGAGTGGCTGTGCGCCTGGCTGGATCTCGACCACATCGATCCCGACGCCTCGCTCTACGACCTGGGCGTCGACTCGCTGACCCTGCTCGACCTGATCGGCGTGGTGAAACGTCACTTCGACGTCGAGCTGGAACTGTCTCGGCTCAGCCACCGGGTCTCCCTCGCCGAGATCCTGACCCGGCTGGCCGAGGCGGCACCCGCCGGGGCGGTCGATTCGGAGGACGTGGTTCCGGAAGTCTGGCAACAGGGCACCGGACCTGACGTGCTGTGCCTGGTGCACCCGGTCGGCGGCGACATCCAGGCCTACCGGTCCCTGGTGTCGGCGCTGGGCCCCCGGCTGACCGTCTGTCTGATCGCCGATCCCGCGCTGGGACGGCCCGGGACCGCGGACTGGCCCCTGGCCGAGCGGGCACGCCGCTACGCCGCCGCCCTGCGAGCGCGCTTCGCGGACGACACCCGGCGGCTGCACCTGGCCGGTTGGTCCTTCGGCGCCTGGGCGGCGATGGGGATGGCCGCGGAGGCGGAGGCGATCGGCCGACCGGTCCACGGCATCCACCTGATCGATCCGCCGCCGCCCGGTGCCGGCGCGCTCTTCCAGGACTACGACGAGGCACAGCTCCAGGCGGTGTTCGCACATGAGCTGAGCCAGGGCGGGTCCGCTTCGGCCGGTCCCGAGGCGCACGGATACGCCGAACGCCTGGTCCGGTGTTGCCGGGCCAACCTGCGGAGCATGGCCGAGTACCGGATGCCGCTGCTGAGCGCCACCCCCAGTCAACTGTGGCTGGCCGAGCGGTCGGTGAACGGCCTGCCCTCGCTGGGCTCACCGGAGAAGCAGCGGGAGCTGTGGCGCCCGCACCTCCCGGAACCCAGCACCTGGCATCGGCTCGACACGACGCACTACGGCATCGTCCGCCCGCCTCATGTGCACGCGGTGGCCGCAGCGATCAACGAGGAAGTGAGCGACGCGGCGTCGGACGACACGCCCGGAGATCGCATCGACCGCCCCTGGACGTGATCCCGGCGCGCTCTGCGCACCGGGATCCGGGCGGCTCCGGGCCCCGTCCCCGGCGCCGCCCGGGCTCCCGGCCACCCGTCCCGGGCGACACCGCGGCACCGGCCTCCGGCCCGCACCAGTCTCCCAGCCGTCCCACACCGACGTCCCGTCCCCCATACCGACGTTCCGTCCGACCTCCGCCGCCGTTCGACCATCGGAGACCATCCCTCGTGAACCCCTACCAGTCACTACCGGCGCGCTCGTTCTGGCGCTCCGCCGTGGCCGAGCCGGACCCGCTCGCCATCGACGACCTGTGGACGCCCGCGTTCGCGATCGGGCAGGACGACCCGGTCCTCACCGCCGGGTCCTGCTTCGCCGCACACATCGGCCGCGCCCTGCTGGAGCGGGGCATGAACTGGTACGACGCGGAGCCGGCCCCGCCGGGGCTGACCGAGGAGGAGCGCAGGGCGCGCCACTACGGGTGGTTCTCGTTCCGCACCGGAACCATCTACACCGCCGCCGTGCTACGGCAGTGGCTCTCCTGGGCCTTCGGCCGCACGACCCCGCCGACCGAGGCGTGGCTGGAGGACGGCAGGTACCACGACCCGTATCGCCCGTCCGTCGAACCCGGCGGCTACGCCTCGGCCGAGGAGATGCTGACAGCCCGCGGGGCGACCCTCGCCGCCATCCGCGACGCCGTCACCGAGGCCGGCTGCCTGATCTTCACCCTGGGTCTGACCGAGGCGTGGCGGGACGACGCCGACGGCACCGTCTTCCCGTCCTGCCCCGGGACCGTGCGCGGAACCTTCGACCCGGACCGCCACGTCTTCCACCAGTTCACCTTCGAAGAGGTCTACCGCGACCTGGCGGACGCCATCGCACTGGCCCGCGAGGCCAATCCGCGGCTGCGGGTCCTGCTGACCGTCTCACCGAACCCGCTGACCGCGACCGCGACCGGCGGCCATGTGCTCACCGCCAACACCTACTCCAAGTCGCTGCTGCGGACGGTGGCCGGGCAGCTGGCCCAGGACCTCGACGACGTCGACTACTTCCCCTCGTACGAACTCATCACCGGTCTCCCGTTCCGGAGCAGGTTCTACGCGCCGAACCTGCGTGAAGTGGCGCCCGAGGGCGTCGACTTCGTCATGCGCCACTTCATGACCGCGCTGTCGGGGCCCCCTGCCGCTGCGCCACCGGTGCGAACCGGCAAGCCGGCGGCGGAGCTGAAGGGAGGCGACAGCTGTGACGACGCCGTCCTCGACTACTACCGCCCCCGCTAGGTTCCTGCTGCTGGGCGACTCGCACGCAGGTCCGATCGGACGAGCCGCGAAGGCGGCCCGGATCCCGTTCCAGGGCGGTCCGATCGGTGCCGGGCGCGAGTTCACCGACGACTTCTTCGAGCCGCGCGAGCACGACGTGGTGTTCCGCAAGGCCGAGGCCGACGAGTACTACCGGGGCTTCCTGACCGACATGGGCGTCGACGGCCTCGGGCGTCTCGCGGTCCCGCTGGTGTCCACCTTCGGTCTCAGCGCGCACTACGTCGCCACCAGCGAGAACTGGCGCATCTACCGCCACCGCGACGGCGGTTTCGCCCCGGGCTTCCTGTCCGGGCCACTGTTCGAGGCCATCGTCCGCGCCACCGTCCGCGACGCGCTGGCCTTCTACCGCCACGCACTCGGTCTGGGCCTGCGGGCGCTGGCCGTGCTGCCGCCGCAGCGGGTACCGGAACAGTCCGACCCGGCGGTGTTCATGGCCGCGCAGGAGACGGTCCGAAGCGCGCTCGACGCGCTCGGCGTGGAGATCGTCGACCTCCGCGCCCGCACCACCGGACCGGACGGCTTCCAGCGCCCCGAGTTGTGCGAGGCCGACGACTCCATCCACGGCAACCTGGCCTTCGGTCGGCTGATCCTTGCGGATCTGCTGGCCCGCGGGCTGTGACGACACCCGATCCGCAGGCTTCGCCACCGACCCCTACACCACAGGAGCACGTCATGGAGCAGTACGAACTGGACGCCGTCAAGGCCGTCACCACCCGACCCGCCAAGGAGTACCGGACCATCACCGTCGACTCGGTCACCCCGGTGATCGGTGCCGAGATCTCCGGCGTCGACCTCTCGCAGGAGCTGTCGGACGAGCAACTGGCCGAACTGAAGCAGGCGTTCCTCCACCACCACGTCCTCGTCTTCCGTGACCAGGACTTGACGGACGAGGACCACAAGCGCTTCGCCGGGCACTTCGGCGAACTGCGCCCGGTCAACCCGCCCCCGGTCGACGCGGATCCGTACATCCTGGAGATCAGCACCAGCGCCGAGGCGGCGAACGTCGCCGGCAACGGCTGGCACGCCGACGGCACCGCCGACGCCGAACCCTCGCTCGGGTCGATGCTCTACCTCACCCGCGTGCCGGAGCCGGGCAGCGGCGGCGACACCCTGTTCGCCAACATGCACCTGGCGTACGAGATGCTGTCCCCGAGGATGCGCGAGCTGCTCGACGGCCTGACCGCGGTACACGACGGCCTTGTCGCCTTCCAGGGCTACACCCCGCCCAAGGGGTACGTGATACCCAAGAGCGAGCACCCGCTGGTGGTGCGTCACCCCGAGACCGACCGCAAGATCCTTTACGTCAACAAGGCCTACACCGCCCGCATCCCCCAGCTGTCGGCCGACGAGAGCCGGGCCCTGCTCGACCTGCTCTTCGCCCTGCCGGCCCAGCGGCCCATGCTGACCTGCCGCATCCGTTGGAGCCCCAACACCCTGGTGTTCTGGGACAACCGCTGCGTTCAGCACCACGCCACGTACGACTACTACCCGCACACCCGCTACGGGCGCCGGGTCGCCATCAACGGCGGGCCGCTCAAGGGCTGAGCCGGCTCGGACCCGGACCCGGAACCCGAACCCGGACCCGGAACCCGAAACCCGAACCCGGGCTCGGACCCGAGCCCGGGTGCCGGGTCGATCCGGCTCAGGCCGCGTCTGCGCGGGCCAGGCCGGCGGCGAGGCCGTCGGCCAGGCGCGCCCAGGTGGCGTGCTCGCCGCGCTCGTCCTGCCGGTCGGCATGTACCCGCACCACTGCGCGGATCCGGGCAGACGGATAGGTCGCGGCATAGGCGGCCGAGTCCGCCGCCGCGTACGCCGCCGCCACGGCGGCCGCGTTGGCCAGGGCGTTCGCGTCGGCATGGGAACGCACGTTGGCTGCGGTGTTGAGCTCCGCGTAGGTCTCGCCGTACCGGGCAGCCGCGGCCTCGCTGTAGCCGTTCGCCAGCGCATAGGAGCCCGCGGCAGCAGCGGCCGTGGCGTAGGCCTCGGCGTAGGGGTACGCGTCGCGGAAGAGCTCCCGCAGCTCCGGTTCGAGCGCAGTGCGCCACGTGCTCTCGTCGATCGGACCGTCGTCCATGGCCCGTGCGTGCAAAGCCAGTACGGCTTGGTGCTGCGCGGCGGACCCGCCACGCCGTGCACTCGCCTCGGTCAGTATCGGGCCGACGGCGGAGCAGTACCAGTCATGGACCACACTGAACGGCACCCTGCCGTTCAACCGCTCCAACTCCCGGTGCACACGGCGCGCCCAAGCCGTCGCCGTGCCGGCGTCCATTCCGTCGAACAGCACCTCCGACACCTGCGCCAGCCAGGGCGGCATGGCCGGCCCCTCCCCTGATACCCCCGCTCCGCCGGGGGCCCGTGCAGCGGCGCCGAGTGACGAGTAGAAGGCCGAGAAGGTCTCGGATGAGGTCATCTGATCTCCTGAGCTGTCTGTATGCTTCGGGCCGTGCCGTGTCGAGTCGTACGGCTGCGGGTCACCTCGGCCCTGGGTGGCGGGCAGTTCGGACCCCCGGCCTACCAATGCTGACGATTTACCGGCAGGGATGGTTCACCAGACCCCTGGCCTGGGCGAAAACTCCGAATCGGTAGCCCGCGCCACCCTTGCACCCGTTGCGGAAGACGGACCTGTCCGGCAGCGGAGGCGGGTCGGGGAACCGGGCCGCGCGGGCGGGGCGTTGCTGGCTGAGGACACCCAGGTGCGGCGGCTGGTAGGCGCGCTGCGGGGTGGCCGGTCCGAACAGGGAAAGGAACTGCACATGCACGTCACCCTCGCCGAGGAGCTGATGCTGCTCTCACTGGACGACGAGTCCGGTGTGGCGAAGGACAGTTCGAGCGCCGGATGGGCGGTGGCGGGAGGCCTCCTCGCCGACCTCGCACTGGCCGGCCGGGTCGCGCTCGACGAAGGCCGGCTCAGCGTCACCGACCACACCCCGACCGGCGACCCGCTGCTCGACGAGCGGCTGGAGCGGCTCACCGAGTGGGTCGCGCGCAAGGCTCCCGGCAAGGCGAAGGCGGCGGACTGGCTGACCAAGGACCACCCCACGGCGGTCCGTGCCACCGTGGAGCGGCTGTGCGAGCGCGGCCTGGTCGTCGAGGAGCGCCACCGGGTCCTCGGCCTCTTCCCGGTCCGACGCTATCCGGAGGCGGACGGCTCGGTCGAGCGTGAGCTCCGCGAGCGGCTCGCTGCCGTGATCCGCCATCACGGGACGCCCGACACCCGCACCGCGACCCTGATAGCGCTCCTGCACGCCGCCCGGCTGCACGGTCTGGCCTTCCCCGACCTCCCCCGCGCGCGGGTCGAGCTGCGCTTCTCGGAGATCGCCGCGGGCGACTGGGCGGGCGAGCCCGTCACCCAGGCGATCCGGAACATGCGCGTCGCCGTCGCGGCCATCACGGCCGTGACCGTCGCCACGGCCGCCACGGCGGCCGCCGGCTGACGGGCGACAGCCCCGGGCTCGGGCGGCTCAGCGGGGCGGGGTGCGGCGGCGGGACTACAGGTGCAGCTCGACCACCACGGGCCGGTGGTCCGAGATCGGCATGCGGGGCGCCCGCACCGAATCCGGCTGGTGCGGCGCGAGTCCGGCCGCGAGGACGTGGTCGAGCTGCACCAGTGGGCAGTGTGACGGAAAGGTTCGGACCCGGGCCAGCCGGCGCCAACCGGGCCGGGGCGGCGGGGCGGCGGGCCGGGCCGTCGAGGACCTCGCCGAGGAGAGGAGCTCGGCCGCGCCAAGCGCGGCGGCGGGAATCGCGCCGACGATGTTGAAGTCGCCCAGCAGGAGGTGCGGCCGGGGCAGGTCGGCGATCCAGCCGTGCACGGCAAGGAGCTGGCGGACGTTCCACCCCGGGACGAACGACAGGTGCAGCGCCACCGCCGTGAACGGGCCGCGCCGACCCTGCAGGACGGCGGCCAGCGCCGCGCGCGGATGGTCGCGGATCACCGTGAGGCCCCTCCGCCCGGCCACTCGCAGCGGCAGGGCGACGGGAGGCGCGCTGAACCGCCGGGCTCGCCAGCTCAGGACCGGCAGTCGGGACAGCAGCGCGATGCCGTGCGAGGGAGCCTCTCCGTGGTGCCCCGGCGCCCGGGGACCGTACACCCGCAGCCCTGGTTCGGACCGGTCGAGGACCCAGGTCCGGCCCGGTACGGACCGGGCGTGGAACGCCGAGGCGTAGCGCCAGTCCGCGGCACCGGTCGCCTCGGCGATCGCCCGCGCCTGGTCCACCCGGCCCGACCGCTCCTGGAAGCGGTCGAGCTCCTGCAGCGCCACCACGTCGGCGTCCAGGGACGCGACGGCCTCGATGAGCGGGTGCACGGTGGTGGTGTCGGAGGCCGTCGTCGGCGGGCGGCCGTCGTCCAGGAGCTGCCGCCCGTGCAGGACGTTGAAGGTCGCAAGGCGCACCAGCGCGGAGCCGATCATGGTTGGACGGTACAACAGCGGTCCGGGCCGCGAACGTTGGAGGGCCGCAGCCGCCTCGCTCGGTCCGGCAGGCGATCGAGCTGCTGAGGTCCGTCACCAAGACCGGGACGTCAGCCAACTCGGTCACCGGGGGCCGAAGGTGTTGAGGAACACCACCGGCCCGTCGGCGAAGCGTCCGGCCGCGTCGAGGTCGAGCAGCGCGGCCATCGCCTTGGCGGTGTAGGTGAGTTCCAGCTCCAAGCCGGCCTCGGACGCCGCCCGGTCGAGGACGGCCCGGGCACGCGCGGTCGGGTGCGCGTAGCCGGGGCCGAGCCAGCCGCGCTCGGCGACGACGTCGTCCGCACGGAGCCGTATGCGGGGCAGTCGAGCGCCCCGAGCCCGCAGGAGCGCCTGGGACTTAGCCGCCAACCGGGTGTGCGCGGCGCTGTCGAGGCGGAGGGTGTCGTTGACCACGACCCCCAGGACGCGGGTTCGCAGGCCGGCCAGCCGCAAGCCCAGGGCCAGCCCGGCCGCGGTGCCTCCGGAGCCCACCGCCGTCACGACCCAGCCGGGCTCCGGCAGCAGTCCCCGCACCACCTGCTCGGCCAGTTCGAGCGCGCACTCGACGTACCCGAGCGCGCCGAGCGGCGAGGACCCGCCGGGCGGCAGGTAGCGGGGCAGGGCCAGGCCGCGGGTGTGCCGGGCGAACAGCCAGGGCGCGGCCAGCAGCAGCCGGGCCTTGGTGTGGGCGAAGTGGAGGGTGGCTCCGGAGTCGTGCAGCCGTCGCAGCTGGGCGCGGACGTGGTCGTCCACCGGGTGGTCGACCAGCGCGAGTGCGACGTCGAGACCCTGCTCCCGGGCGTAGAGCGCGGTCGCCAGGCCCCAGTTGGTGCCGAGGCCGCCGACGGTCAGGACGGTCCGCGGGCGCCCGCGTCGGAGCTCGGGCAGTAGCCACTCCAGCTTGCGGACCTTGTTCCCGCCCCAACCCCCGTGCCCGTAGCCGCTCTCGTCCTTGAGCCACAGCTCGGACCGGCAGCCCAGGCCCGTCAGCGGGCGCACGGGCGTCGGGGCGTCGCCCAGCGGGAGGTGGGGCAGTGACGCGGCGACCTCAGGCCAACGCCGGTGGATGAACGGACGGCGTGTCATGGGCCGACCGTACGGCCGAACGCGGGTGAGCGCGAGGCCGTCGGCCCGGGCGGGCCGACGGTACGGACCGGGCCGGCTGTTGTGCGCTCAGCCGGTGATGCTGGTCCCGCCGGTCTCGACGTGGCCCGCGAAGCGGCGGGACCAGGCGGGGTCGAGGTCGACGGTGACGGTGAAGTCGTACCAGCCGTGGGTGTAGGCGACGGCGTTGAAGTAGTCGGAGACGCTGCCGCCGGCGGGCACCCTGTAGATCCAGGGGCCGTCGGAGCGGTACTGGTTGGTGGTGATGGTGAAGGTCGCGGTGCGGCCGGAGGCGGCCTGGTTGGTCAGGGTGAACCAGATCGCCTGCTTGCCGGTGTCGGGAGCCGCGGCGTAGGAGCTGGTGGCCTCGGCGTACCGGCCGGCGCCGGTGGCGTTGCCGACGACCCGGCGCAGGAAGCGGTTGGGGCCGAAGAGGCTGAGATCGTACGCGCCGTCGCCGAAGCCCGAGCCGACGTTGAAGTAGTCCTGGGCGGTGCCGTCGGTACCGCTCGCCGGATCGTGGGCGGGGACCGTGTACTGCCAGGGGCCGCCGCCGCGGTGGGCGTTGGCGTAGGCGGAGAAGTGGGCGGGCCTGGTGGCCTGCCGGCCCTCGTTGGACATCCGCAGCCAGAGCAGGATCTTGCCGTTCGGGCCGTACTCGATCCGGTCCACCGAGCCGTTGGGCTGGTACGGCACGGCGCGGGCGGACTTGGTGCCGGGCTCCTGGGCGGGCATGGTGTTGTTGGTCGGGATGGGGTTGGGCAGGAAGGTGCAGCCGGACCGGCCGATCACCGCGCTGGTGTCGGGCAGTGGCGGCAGCCCGTACACCGGGTTGGCGAAGTCGAGGGTGCCGGTGAGGTCGCCGCAGACCTGCCGCCGCCAGTCGGAGATGTTGGTGCAGTGGGCGGGTGTGCCGAGTGCGGTGGTCCACGTCTCCAGGAAGCGCAGCACGGAGGTGTGGTCGAAGACCTCGGAGCTGACCCAGCCGCCGCGGCTCCACGGTGACACCACGATCATCGGGACGCGGAAGCCGAGGCCGATGTTGGTCCCGTTGTAGAACTCCCCCGGGGTGCCGGCGGGCGCGGTGGGCGGCGGGACGTGGTCGAAGAAGCCGTCGTTCTCGTCGTAGTTGAGGAACAGGACGGTGGAGTCGAGCACGTCGGGGTCGGCGGCGAGGGCCTGGAGGACCAGGTTGACGAAGTGTGCGCCGTCGTTCGGCGGGGCGTCCGGGTGCTCGGAGGAGTTCTGGTCGGGGACGATCCAGGAGACCTGGGGCAGGGTGCCGTTGACGGCGTCGGCCCGGATGGCGGCGGCGATGTCGTCGGGGGTGCGGCCGGTCGCCTTGGGGACGGAGGCCATGCCCCGGTCGTGCAGCGGGCTGCCGGCCGGGGCGTTGGCGAACTGGGTGAAGTAGGCGAGGGCGTTGTCGCCGAAGTTGTCGTCCGCGTTCTGGTAGACCTTCCAGCTCACGCCGGCGTTCTGCAGTGCCTCGGCGTAGGTCTGCCAGCGCAGGCCCTTTTCCTCTCCGCCGTCGTACGCGGCGCCGCCCGCGCCGGCGGACGGGTCGATCGTGCCGCTCCACAGGTAGGTGCGGTTGGGGCCGGTGGCGCTGAGGATCGAGCAGTGGTAGGCGTCGCAGACGGTGTAGGCGTCGGCCAGGGCGTAGTGGAAGGGTATGTCGGACCGGTTCATGAAGCCCATGGCGCGGTCGGACAGCTTGGCGGAGATCCAGCTGTCCATCCGGCCGTTGTTCCACGCCTTGTGCTGGCTGGACCAGCCGTGGTCGAGCGACTGGTCGCACTGCGCGAACTTCTCGGAGCTGGTGAAGACCGTCGAGGGCGTGGTGCTCAGCTGCCACGGGTACTGGTGGCCCCACAGCAGCCCGGGCTGGGCGAACACCGGGGTGCCGTTGCCGCCGATGGTGACGGCGCTGCGGTCGCCGAAGCCGCGCACGCCCTTCAACGAGCCGAAGTAGTGGTCGAAGCTGCGGTTCTCCTGCATCAGGACGACGACATGGCGCACGTCGCGGATGGTGCCGGTGCCGGTGGCGGAGGTCGCGGCCGCGGCCTTCGGGGCCGCGTCGGGGAGGGCGTCGATGCCCAGCGCGGCGCCGAGGGCGGCGGCCGAGCCGAGGAAGGTGCGACGGGTCAGCGGGGACAAGGGGGGAGCCTCCGGATCGGGGGTGGACAGGGGGAGCACAACCAAGTGGACAGAGTGTCAGCAGCGGGGGCGGCATGAACAGGTCTGATGCCGGGGATTCGCTCAGCCCGCCTGGTTGTTCGAGAGGGGGAGCACCCATTGGCTGGAAATGCGGCAGATTTGCCCAGTGATCGCGCGGCCGCCCGTGGGCGATCCGGAAGATTTCAAGTCCAGTGAGACGGTCGTGACGCTATGAGGTTTGTGGTGCGGGTTCCCTGCGCTTGGCCGGGTCGTTGATCCACGCCGTCTT
>NZ_JBVISA010000035.1:0-84985 GCF_055575755.1 Kitasatospora sp. NPDC034035
CATCAGGCCGTAGCCCGCCGAAGCCACTACCGGCGGCGACTCGCCAGCCCCTCAACCGGATAGATCACGAAGTCGCACTGGAGTACTAGTGCCGCTGGTCCGCGAGGCTTCAGGGCTCGACGAGCTGTCAGCAGTGCTCGGTCGCGAAGTGGCGGAACTGGGCTACGACTTCTCGGGGCTGAACACCTTCGGGCTCCGCGGTGACAACCGCAAGCAGGTGCGCTACTTGCTGGCCCGGATGACGGCCTTCGCTGAGGAAGGCACTCAGAACCCTGACCGCACCGCCGAGTACCTCGGCCTGGCTGGCTCCCGCCCCCACGAGATCGAGCACATCTGGGAGAACCACTACGAACGGCACAAGGAGGTAGGCAGCGAGGAACGGTTCCGGCAACAGCGCGACAGACTGGGCGCACTGCTACTCCTCCCGAAGTCGGACAACGCCAGCTACCGGGACGACGTCTACGAACGCAAGTTGGAGCACTACCAGCGACAGAACGTGCTGGCAGCCTCTCTGCATCCGGCGGTATACACGAGACACCCGCGCCTGCAACGCTTCCTCGACCTTCACGGTTTGGTCAAGCAGGTCCGCCCGTACCCGGAAACCTTTCCGCCCTCCGCGATCGGGGAGCGGCAGCAGCTGTACCGGCGCTTGTGTGAACTGATCTGGGAACCGACAGGCTTGGGGCTGACCATGCCCCAGGGTGTGGCCGAGGTCAGGCCTGCCACCAGGCGCGCGCACTACGGCATCTCACCGGCCCAGCTCATCGCCAGCGGTCTCCTGAAGGCGGGCATCACGCTCAGGGCGACGAACAAGGGCAACACCTACGAGGCTGTCCTCCTCGGCGACGGCCGAGTCCAGTTGGAGAACGGTGCTCCGTACGACAGCCTCTCCACCGCCGGTCAGATCGTACTCAATCGAGGCTCCTGCAACGGCTGGAAGCTGTGGCACGTAGAGACCGAATACGGTTGGGAAAGCCTGTTCAACGTGCGTCGGCAGGCGCTGGAGCGGGGGCTGCTGGAATAGCGCGTCCTTCGGCAATAGGAAGCGATGGTCGAGTGCCTGGCATCGTCAGCGTGCGGCTCCAGGCAACGCAGGTCAAACGCCTAGAAGTTCGCCGGAGTGACCAGCTCGGCGGCACACTCCCCGAGTACGAGGCCCGGCAACCGCGATGGTTGCCGGGCCTCGTGTACCTGTCAGTCAACGAGGTAGTGGGCTTCGATGTAGGCAACGGTGGAGTCATACGGTTCCCCCACCGGCTTCAGCATGTACCGGCGGAAGACCGCGGCCGTGGCGCGCCGGGCGCCTCGGTTGCGAGCGTCGGCGTTGTCCCATGACCGGGCGAGGGTGCGAGTGACCACCTGGTCGATCTCCTCGGCCAGGTTCCTCTCCGTGACTGTGAGGCCGGTCGGAGCGTGGTCGTGGATGATCCGCGATAGGACACCCACGTGGTCGTCGTCCAGCACGACGACGGCATTGTCAGGGTGCTTCTCGGCGTTGACGATGGCGCGGGCGATCCGGAGTGCTTCGGACAGGAACTCCAGAGCATCTTGGGAGTTCTGGATGATCCGGTCCCGCAGCTGCTTGATCCGCTCTGCGAGGGCGGTGTATTTCGCAGAGCCCGGTTCGACGCCCTTGTCGAGGGCGGCCTTGATGCGGTCCAGGATCTCCGCGGCGGACGGCGGCGTCTTGTCCTCTCCGTCCCCCTTGCCGGACCTAGGACGGACGAGGGCCAGCAGCTCCTTGAGTATGGCGATGCCTTGAGCATCCAGGACGAGGGCCTCCTCCTGAGAGGCAACCACAGTGAAGGAGTGGACGTGGGCATTGATGATCTCTAGGACCATGGGCCCCAGCTCGGCCAGCCGTTCCTTCCTCTCCTCGTCAGAGGACTTTTTGAACAGGGTCGTGTACACGGACCCGAACAGCCCGAAGCCCTCCCGGTACTTGGTGACCCGCTTGTCGGTGCTGATGAGCGGATACAGGTGCGCCAGGAGCCGGTAGTCCTTGGCGAACACCTCGGCGGCGCCAGGGTTGGCGGCCAGGAAGACGTTAATGGCTCGCACGGACTCGTATCCGTGGACAGCGAGGTCCAGACCATCCACGTCCACGAGAAGGTCTTCGATGCAGGCGAAGGTGATGCGGAACTCGCCGACCAGCACGTCCAGGTCGGTGACAAACCCGCCACCCCTCCCGGCCCCTTCCGAGGCGGGGTCGGCGACGGCCCGCTGGACCTCTTCGCCCAGGCTGATGTAGTCCACGACCACGCCCGAGGTCTTCACGAACCCGGTCGGGGAAACCCAGGTGCGGTTCGGGCGGGTGATCGTCTGGAACAAGTTGTGGGCCTTCAGCGGCTTGTCCAGGTAGAGGACGCCCTCGTTGGGGGCGTCGAACCCCGTCATCAGCTTCGCGGTGACCACCAGGAAGCACAGCGGGTCGTCCGGGGTGAGGAATCGCCGCTTTTGCTCCTCCTCTTCGGCTTCCGAGAGCTGGAATGCCCGCATGGCGGGGTCTTCGTTCTTGGCGTCCGAGACAGAGATGTTCACCTCGGCGGTGATCCGGTCATGCTTCCCAATCTCGGCGAGCACCTGTGACGCCTCGAAGCTGGCCATCAGCTCGTTGATCTTCTCCGTGTATGCCACGGCCAGCTCACGGTTGTAGGCGACAACCTGGGCCTTGAGGCCGTTGCGGTAGGCGCCAGCCAGGTAGTGGTCCACGATGTGCTGACAGACCGTGTGGATGCGGTCGGGGTTGGCGAACACGGAGGTGAGGCGCCCGAACTTTCGGGACAGGGCTTCGCGGTCGGGGTCGTCGAGGTCGAAGTCATCGGCGAACTGGTCGAACTCGGCCTGCAATTCCTGATCGTTGATCTCGAAGGACAGCGGGTGGGGGTACAGCATGACCGGGACGGTTGCCTCGTCCCGTAGAGACCGGGACACCGAGTACCGGTGCAGGACCCTGCCCGGGTCGGTCTCCTCGCCGAAGAGAGCGAAGGTGTCGGTGGCGAGGTTCCTGACGGGGGTGCCGGTCATGCCGAAGAACTTCGCGTGCGGCAACGCTGCGCGCATCTGCCCGGCCAGGGACTTCTCCTTGGCGGACTGTGTACGGTGTGCCTCGTCGACCAGCACGATGATGTTGCTCCGGGTCGACAGGTTCTTGCCGGCATCGGCGAACTTGTGGACGGTCGTGGAGATGACGCCGCGCACGTCGTCGGCCAGCAGGGAACGCAACTCCTGGCTAGTTGCGGGCTTGTGGAAGTAGGCGTTCCCCATCGCGGAGGTGAACACCCCGGAGGTCTGTCGGACGAGCTGAGTCCGGTCCGAGAGCAGGATGATCGTGGGTGACTCAGTGCGGGTGTCGGCCAGCAGCAGCGAGGCGGCGAACACCATCAGCAACGTCTTCCCGCTGCCTTGATGGTGCCAGATCAGTCCCTTCTGGCCGCCAGCTAGGACTCGCTCGTGGATCAGGTGGGCGGCTTCCATCTGCGGATAGCGGGGCAGGTACTTCTTGTCGACGCTGCCCCCGGAGGTATCGAACAGGGCGAAGTTCGCCAGCACGTCCAGGACGGTGACCGGGTTGAGTAGCAGCTCGACGGAGCGCTTCACGTCGTCCTGCCCGGACAGGTTCTCGTCGTCGGCAGTGGACCGGAACGGCTGCCACAGGTTCGTCGGCGTGCCGGCGGCACCGAACCGAATCTTCCGTCCGTCAGAAGCGACAGCGAAGACATTGGGGGTAAAGAACCACGGGTACTCGGCTGCGTACACGTTGTTGATCTCGTGGGCGGCGTCGATCCACCCGGACTCCGCGGTCGGGGACTTCACCTCGGCCACTACCAGTGGTAGACCGTTGACCCAGTACACAAGGTCGAACCGGCGGGAGGTCTTGCCGGGAATAGTTATGGTCACCTCGTCGGACACGACCAGCGTGTTGGCAGTCGGGTGTTCGAAGTCGATGATTTTCAGGGCGTGCCACACGCCGTCTGTGTCCCGGAACTCTTTACGCCCCCGCATCAGGTGCAGAACCTGCTCGTTGGCCCGTACCAGCCCGCCCTCGACGGCATTGACCGTCGCGGTGATCTCATCGACCACGCCGTCCACGTCAAACCCATTGATCACCCCAGGGTTCAACCTGACGATGGCATCCCGCAGCTCGGAGGCGACCACCGTCTGCGTCAGTTCACGCGGCAACGCCCGCCCCGCAGTGAACTCCCAGCCCATTGGGAGAGACCACTGGATCATTAAGTTCTGGAACTCGCGCTCCCGAATACCCTTCGCCACGGCTCAGACCTCCAGCTCTGCAGTCTCGATCTCGATGGTGCGATCCAGCAAGCCCGTGAGTAGGCCAGAACGTGTATTCCGAAGGCGCGCGGCCTCAGCACGTGCCGCATCAGCGTTCGAGCGAACGGACAGCACGGCGGAGGAAACCTCCCGTTGCCGGGCCAGGCCAGGAAGCGGGATCGGTGTCTCACGAATGCGATCCTGGCTGACGTTGACCATTGATGCGCTGGTGCCTGTAGCCGAACTCGCAAGGTGGGTCCGGGCCGACTTCAGCGCCATCACCACCACAAGGAAATCAGGGTCCAGGTTTGACGACGGGACGAGGCGAAGAGTCTTATCAGCGAGATAGAGGCCGTTCCGAACATCGGCGGGGACTCTCGCGACGGCCCCAACACGCAAAGGCGTGTTCGCTCGCGTGATGAGTACGTCGCCGGGCTGAACAAGCGCGGACTCAGGCATAGAGGTGCCAGGCAGAAGCGTCTTGGACTCCTCTGAGAGGAACCGGAAGGACGTGACCGCACTGACCTTCAACACGCCAGACTCGTCAGCGCCTGGGGGCCGCTTGTCTGCCTGGGGACTCCTCCCCCCTCGAATGTCATCGAGCATCGTTCCGAGCACCACGATTGGTTCGTTGGAAAGCATGTCTCCGGCGATGGCCATCGACACGCGCTCCAATGCCTCGGCCTCGGTGTCGAGTGCGGCAATCTGTTCGTCGACCGCGGCAATCACCTCAACAATCCGAACTTGGACAGGAAGCGGCGGCACGGGAACCATCCACGCCTCGAAGTCAGCTTCCTTCCATCGAGCACGTCCCTCAGAGCCCGCACGCAGGGAACCGATCCGCCGCAACACTTCCGTTCGCTGGAAATTGAGGCGCAGGAAACGCGCTTCTACTTCCTCGTCGTTCACTTCGTAGAGGGGGAACTCATTCGTCGCCAGGGCGCCGTCAAGCTCAGCAGAGACGACATCGAATGCGCCGTTCTGAGTGTCGATCCGGTTGAATGTGAAGTCTCCCTCTCGGGCCCGGTAGAGAGACTTGGCCTTAACTGTCTCAGTCGTTACGACACCCCTGTCGTAGGCGCCTTTGCCATACCACCGCACACCCATCGTGCGGTATTCGATTCCCCGTTCCAGGCGGACGATCTCACGCCGCTGACGCGCGATCTTCCCCGCAGGAACGTGCCGCCATTCACTCATCGAAGCCCTCGATTCCAGCACCAGCGAGAACAGCGAGCATGCGCTGTTCGGCCTTCTGCCGCTCAGCTCGAGCGAGGTTGTAGGCGTCGATGAGGGTGCCAAGGTCCTCCTGCTCAGCAGCAGCCTGCTTGATGTACCTGCCGATGTTGAGGTCGTACCCGCTCGCCACGATCTCCGTGGCGGTGACGAATCGCGCCGCTAGCCCGCCTGCGCCGTCGAGGTCTACTGGGTTACCCTCTGCGTCAAACTTCGAGTTGTAGGCGGTCACGACGTCGGCAATGTCGGCGTCGGCCAGGATGTTGCGGTTCTTGGCCTTGGTAAACCGCTTCGAGGCCTCAATGAATAGCACGCCGCCCTGCCGTTCCGAGGCCTTGGTGCCGGGCGCGCGGAACACCAGGATCGCCGTGGGGATGCTGGTGTTGTAGAAGAGGTTGGCAGGCAGGCCAATGACCGCTTCGAGCAGGTCCTCGTCCAGAACGCGCTGACGGATGGCCGCTTCCTGGCCGCCGCGGAAGAGAACGCCGTGCGGCAAGACCACGCCGGCTCGACCATTCCTCGGGTTCATGCTGGCAATCATGTGCTGCACGAACGCCCAGTCCGCCGACGACTGCGGGGCGACCCCGCCGAGGGCACGCGGGTCGCTGGTCCAGGGCTTCCACTTCAGACTGTAGGGCGGGTTGGCGAGGATCACGTCGAACTGCTCGACGGATCCGTCCGACTTCTTGAAGCGCGGCTCCTTCAGGGTGTCGCCAACCTCGACCTGGAACTGGGTGAGGTTGTGCATGAAGAGGTTCATGCGTGCCACGCCCGCAGTGTCCGGTACGGCCTCCTGCCCGTGCAGCCTGAGCGTGTAGCCACGCCCGCCGTGATCCTTCAGGAGGTTCGCAGAGGCAATGAGCATGCCGCCCGACCCACACGTCGGGTCGTACACTGACTCGAAGCCCTTGGGGTCCAGGACCTCGACGATCAGCTCGACGACCTCACGTGGGGTGAAGAACTGGCCGGCGCGGGTGCCGGACCCGTCCGAGAACCGCTTCAGCAAGTACTCGTACGCCCCACCGAGCACGTCGTAGGACATGTTGCCCTCGTGCATCTTCGGGGTGCGGTCCATTGCCTGCATGACCGCCGCCAACACCTCGCCTGACAGCACCTCTTCGGAGGCCCAGGTCATGGACCCGAAGATGCGGGAGAACTTGTCAGGGTTAGCCGTCTCAATTGCCTGCAGGGAGGCCCGGACCCGCTGGCCGAGGCCGGGCTGGGTGATGGTGCCGAGGATCGACGTCCAGGAGGCTCGCCGTTCTTGGACGGTGCCGGGGTGGATGAACGGAATATCGAACGACTGGTAGTCGCGGTACTCGATCTCGCGGGCCTCCTCGACGGAGAGACCGTCCAGGCCCTCGTTTTCAGCCAAGAACTCCTGGTGACGGTGCTCCCACGTGTCCGACAGGTACTTCCAGAACATCAGCGGAAAGACGACCGAGGAGTACTGCGCTTCGGGCATCGCCACGCGCAACTCGTCGGCGGCGTCCCACAACCGGCTCTCGATCTCCTGCTGGGTGACTGCCATCAGTCAGGGGTGTCCTTGCTCGTCAAAGGGCGGCGACCCGAAGGCCGTGGTGTTTCCGCCTGTCACCCAACTTCGAGCATGCTCGGCGTGTGCGCGCCGAGCATGTGCTGCTGGGTGGACCCAGGCGGGGTGTCGTAGTCCCTGTGCGGGCGACTCGCCAACGATATCCCTCCCCCAGGACAAGCAGGCGGCGCGGCCGACAACGGCCAGACGCCCCGCGTCTGGCTGCCGGCGAAGCACGCCCGACAGATCCCGCGCGACCTCGCCGGGACGGCATCCTCCGGCGAAGGAGCCAGGGCGATGCCAAAGCCGTGGTACCGCTCAGTCTGCTCCGGGGTGACCGCGGTCCGGACGAACTCCACCTCGGCACCGGCGAACGCGGTGACGCGCTCGCCGAGTGCGATGAGCATCCATCGACTACTCGGATCACGGTCGTCCTGAAACCACCGGCCAGGGGGTGAGCCACGATGGATACCTTGAAGTGGAATACATCATTCCTCATTTCGATTGATCTCTCCGTACGGTCGTGCAAAGGGGGCAGGTGTGGCCGATCTGAAGGTGTTCCGGCGGGGTGCCGATGGCCGAGATGTCGAGCTGCGGGGTTCGACGGTGGCGCGGGAGCGGGAGCTGCAGCAGCGGGTCGAGGGGGCGCTGGAGGCGATGCTGGGGGTGCGGTTCCTGGCGTCGGAGTACTCGACGGGGCCGTGGCACCAGGGGCGGATCGACACGCTGGGGCTGGACGAGGACGGCGTGCCGGTGGTCATCGAGTTCAAGCGCGGGCGCGATGCCGGGGTGATCACCCAGGCTGGGTCCTACCTGGTCTGGCTGCTGGCGCACCGGCACGAGTTCGAGGCGCTGGTGCGCAGACGGCTGGGCGCCGAGGTGGCGGAGTCGTTCCAGTGGCAGCGGCCTCGGGTGATCTGCGTGGCGGGCGAGTTCTCGCGTCATGACCGGGCGGCGGCGTCGCTGTACCAGCGAGATCACCGCCTTGACCTGGTGCGCTACCGGATCTTCGGGCCGGACCTGCTGACGCTGCAGCTGGTCGAGACCGTTCCGGGTTTCTCCGCCTCGGGTGCCGCGCCGGTGCCAACCGGTCCGGCCGACGAAGCGGGTGACGAGCCGGAGGTGGTCGTGGTGCCGGCGGGGCCCTCGCAGGTGGAGGTGCCGGAGTGCCTGCGGGTGCTGTACGGCGAGCTTGACGAGGCGCTGACCGCGGCGGGCGAGCTGGAGGTGGTGATGCTCAAGCACTACATCGCCTACAAGCGGCTGCTGAACGTCGCGTCGGTGGTCTTCCGCCCGTCGCCGTCGCATCAGGCGCTGCTGGTGTACCTGCGGCTGGACCCGGACACGGTGGAGCTGGAGGAGGGCTTCACCCGCGACGTCCGCGGCATCGGTCACCTGGGGACCGGTGACCTGGAGGTGCGGATCGCCTCCTCGGCGGACGTGGAGAAGGCGGTGCCATTGATCCGGCGGGCGGTCGAGGAGTCCTGACGGGGCGGGGAAGGGCGGCTGGAGTCTGGTGCTCCGGCCGCCCTTTCGCGTCTTCGGCCCCTTGGCCGGGTGGCGGTTCTCACGCTCACGCCTCCGGTCCGGCGAGGACGAGGTCGTCCTTGGTCAGCTCGGCACGCAGCCGCTGTTCGGCGACGTCGGCGTAGTGGGGCGAGAGTTCGGCACCGACGAATCGCCGGCCTTCGCGTAGGGCGGCGACGCCGGTGGAGCCGCTACCAGTGAACGGGTCGAGGACCGTGCCGCCTTCGGGGCAGATCCGGACGAGCTGCTGCATGATCTCCAGCGGCTTCTGGGTGATATGGACGCGGTCCTTGCGGGGCTGGCTGGCGATGAAGTGGCCAGGCAGGTAGAGGGCGCGGCTGTTGTCGAGGGTGCCCTTGACGCCCCAGATGATGAACTCGGCGCTCTGCTTGAAGCCGCCCTTGCGCGGGCGGCTGGCGGGCTTGATCCAGGGGATGGTGCCCTGCCACGTCCAACCCGCCATCTGCAGCGCGTCGCTCGTTGTCGGTTCCTGCCTCCAGTCGCTGAAGACCATGGCGACCGAGTGCTCGGTGCTCGCCCGGTACGCCTCGGTGAGCAGCTCGGTGAGCCAGGAGCGGTAGGAGCGCTGGTCGCGGTTCTCGCCGGGGAAGGTCTGGAGGTCGTGGGCGGAGCCGGTCTGCACGTACTTGGCGCGGGCGTCGCGGCTGGTGCGCTCGGAGCTGGTACGCCCGCCGCTGTTGTACGGCGGGTCGGTGATGACGGCGTTCACGGACTCGTCCGGGAGGGTCTTCAGCACGGTGAGGGCGTCGCCTCGGTGCAGCTTGTAGCTCATGGGGTCTTCCTTCGGGGCATGGCGCTTGGGCCCGCTCCGGGCGGCGCCGGACGGCAGCCGTCGGCAGCGGGGATGCCGAGGAAGGTAGCCGCGATCGGCGGCCGTACCTAACGGGCGTTGGTGGGGGTTCCGGGCCTGGTCTGGGTCGTTTGGTGCGGCTGACTTTCGCGTCTACTGTCTCGCCATGCCGACCGGGCAGCAGGCCAAACGGCCCTGGCCCGGGGCGTGTTGATCCGTGCTGCCCTGTGCTCGCGGAGCCACGCGGGCAGCATCTCCCCTTCCCCCGATCCCGAGGAGCGCCGTCGTGTTCCGGCTGAGATTACGAGCGCGGCTGGCTGCCGCGCGTGACCCGAGACCGGCGTCCTGGAGCTACCAACTCCCTTGACCCGGGAGCGCCCTGAACGAGGGCGGTTTCACCACCGGCGCGGTGCCGGCGACTTCTTCGCACGAGAGGCCGGCACCGCGTTCTCCTACGAACCCCCGAGGAGCCGCTGCGATGCAGCATGCCCTGGCACACCCGTGCCCTCATCCAACTACGCCACCCGGTCTGCCGCTGCCCGGTGACCGGGAGCCGTCATGAAGAAGACGGTCGGCGCGCTCGTCGGCGTCGTCGCGTGCGGTCCGCTGGTGCTGGCCCTGCCCGTCGCGATCGTCGGCGCGGGCAACGCCTCGGCCGCCACGTCCAGTTCCTGCCCTCCCGGCGGAAATTCACAGGGTGTGGATTCCTCGGCGGTGGCGGCGCAGGTCGAGGCGATCCTCAAGGGCTCCAGTCCGCTGTCGGCTCCGGCCGTGGCCGGGCTGAGCAAGCCGTCCGAGCAGATCCCCAACGCAAAGACAATCCAGGCCACCGGGGTCGCGATGCACATCCCGGTGCGCGGGCAGGTCGTCGCTCTGGCAACGGCGGTGCAGGAGAGCGAGCTTCGCAACGTCAACGGCGGGGACCGGGACTCGCTGGGCCTGTTCCAGCAGCGGCCGAGCCAGGGCTGGGGCACGCCGGAGCAGATCATGCAGCCGGTGTACGCCTCGACGAAGTTCTACGAGGCGCTGCAGAAGGTCAGCGGCTGGGGGTCGATGACCGTCACCCAGGCCGCCCAGGCGGTGCAGCGCTCCGGCTTCCCCGACGCCTACGCCAAGTGGCAGCCGCTGGCGGAGGCACTCCAGAAAGCCCTCGCGCCGCTGCTCGCCCCTGCCTCCGACACCTCGCCCACGCCGAACCCGACACCGGCACCGACCCCAACGGCCGGCGCGAGCGACAGCCCGACCGCGGGTGGCGGCTGCGGGACGCCCACGGCAGGCGGCGACGGCAGCGACTTCGGCACGATCCCCGCCGGCTCGCTGCCAGGCGGCTACACGATCCCGGCCGACGCACCGCAGCCTGTGCAGGCTGCCATCCGGTGGGCGCTCGGCCAACTCGGCACCGCTTACCAGTGGGGCGGCACCTGCGCCAACTCCCATGGCGCGGACCCGATGGGCAGGTGTGATTGCTCCTCGCTGATGCAGGTGGCGTACCGGTCGGCCGGCGTCTCGCTGGAGCGGACCACGTACGACCAGGTCAAGCAGGGCACCGCCGCCTCGCCGGACTCGCTCAAGCCGGGCGACCTGCTGTTCACGCGGGGCAGTGCCGCCGTGCCGGAGCACGTCGGGATGTTCATCGGCAGCGGGCTGATCGTGCACGCGCCGAAGACCGGTGACGTGGTCACGATCTCGACCCTGGCCTCGTGGCGGCCGGAGATCCTCGCGGTCCGCCGGGTCGTCTGACGCGCACCCTCGCCTCCCCTCTCCCTCCCCCTTCTTCTTCGGGCTGCCTTCGCGCGCCCTGAATTGCTCTGGAGCTTCCCTTGTATCTCGCGGACGCAGTCGTACAGCTCGCCTACGATCCCGGCATCGCCCCCGCCGAGGGCGGTCTGCCCGGCCTTTCGGTCCTCAAGCAGGTGATGGGCAGCCTGAATCTGTTCGGGATCGTGGCGGTCGTCGGAGCCCTCGCGGTCAGCGCCGGGGTGTGGGCGTGGGGCCACCACTCCGGCGGCCACCAGGCCGAGGCCAACGGCAAGAAGGGCGTCCTCGTCAGCGCGGGCGCCGCCCTGCTGCTGGGCGCCGCAAACGGGGTCGTCAGCTTCTTCTCCGGACTCGGCGGCCAGATCAAGTGACGCAGAAACGTTCCCTCAACCGCCCTGCCCGTTCTGGGGACTTCGGCGGCCCGGTGGTGCGCCGCCGGGCGCTGCTGGGCTCGATCGTCCTGATGCTGCTCATCACCTGCGCCGGCCTTCTCGCCTACCTCACCCGGGACGGCCGTGACGCCGCCAACCCGGCTTCCATGGCTGCGAGTTCGCCCGTAGCCTCCGGCGCGGTGGCCTCGGCGACGCCGGGCGGGCATCCGAAAGCGCTGGCGGGTCCGCCCTCGACGCACGATCCGATCGCGTTCGCGAAGGCGGCGGCGGTGGCGCTGTGGTCGTACGACACCCGCTCGTCCTCGCAGCCGGAGCTGGTGGCCTCCCTCCACCGGTGGCTGACCAGCGAGGGGCAGTACGTCGACGCCGACTCGGTCGATCGCCTGGTGCCCTCGCCGGTGTTGTGGGGGCGGATGGCCGACTCCGGGCAGTTCGCCACCGCGACCGCGGACGAGGCGCACTTCCCGGACCGGTTCACCAGGGCGCTGCAGGCGGATCCGGGGGCGATCACGCAGGCGTACGTCTACGCCGTGACCGTCTCCGGGAAGCAGTCGCTCTCCTGGAACGGCGCCCCGGCCGGTGGTGCCGAGGACCGTTCGGCCACCCTCGCCGTGCAGTGCCGTCCTGACCGCCCGTGTGCTCTGGCCGGTGTGCTGCCGGCCGTGGCGCCCTGACCTGGGAGTTCCTCGTGGATATCTGCAACCTCCCGATGGTCGCCCAGGTCTGCAACGTCGTCGACGGCATCAACTTCGTCAGCGACCCGGGCAAGTCGATCACCGATGGCATCGGCGCGTGGATCGCCAAGAGCATGGGCGAGCTGGCGGCCAGCGCCGTCGACCTGTGCGCGAAGGCAGTCGACGAGACCACGGCCATCGACCTGTCGGCGCCGTGGTTCCGGGACAACTACCAGTTGATCCTGCCGATCGGGCTGATCCTGACCGTGGGCACGTTCTGCGCGCAGCTGGTCCTGGCCGCCTGGCGGCGGGACGAGCGGGCGCTGGCCAAGGCCGGCTGGGGCACGATGACCGGCGTCCTGTTCGCCTTCGGCGCGATCAGCTTCACCGCCGTCGCGGTCACCGTGGTCGACGCCTTGTCGGCCGGACTGTTCCAAGCCGCGCACACCAGCGTGGCCGACGCGGTCAGGCGCATGATCAAGGTGTCGCAGTTCGGCGCCATGTTCCCCCTCGGCTGGGCAATCCCCGCCCTGGTCGCGGTCGGCAGCGCGATCGGCGCGTTCCTCTACTGGGGCGTGATGGTCGCTCGCAAGGTCGGCGTGCTGATCCTGGTGGCGCTCGCCGCCTTCGCCGGTGCCGGCGGCGGCTGGGAGGTCGCCCAGCGGTGGCGGCGCGGCTGGATCGAGGCCACCGCCACCCTGATCGTCTCCAAGCTGCTGATGACGGTGGTCTTCCTCGTCGGCGTCTCCGCGCTCGGCAAGACGGACGCCAAGGACGGCATGGCCGCCCTGTCCGACGCCCTGGCAGGTGTCGTGATCATGGTGATGGTGCTGCTGTGCCCGTACGCCGTCTACAAGTTCGTCCACTGGGCGACGGACGGCAGCGGCCACGACGACACGCACCGCACCGGCATGGCCGGCATGGCGGTCGCGGCCGGGGCGGCGAAGACCGCCGGTTCCCTGGCCATGCAGATGAGCACCGGCGTCCCGGCGCCGCAGGGCCCGGCCCAGGTCCCGGGCATGAGCGGGGGCGGTACCGCCTCCGGCATCGACCCGACCGGCCGGATCAGCAAGGAAGGCATCGACGCCGGCCCCGCGCAGCAGCCGACGAAGTTCCGCTTCGGCGAGGACACGAACGCCGGCGGCGACCGCGGACGCGCCCTGGTCACCCGGCCCGGCCTGCCGGCCCTGGTCACCCGGGCCTCGCCCGGGGAAGGTGACGGGCAGCCGCAGTCCGGCGGCGGCCACGAGTCCCCGGCCGCACCGCCCCTCCAGGACGCTGTCGCGACGGGCACGGTCCCAGCGTCCGGAACCGCCGTGCCCCAGGCCGCGAGCCCGCCCACGCCCGGGGCCTCCGCACCGGCACCTGGAGGCCAGGCCGCCCCGGCACCGTCCCCTGCCGGAGCACCCGCTCCGGAGCCAGGCCGGTTCGTCTTCCCGAACCGGCCCACCCAGCCCGGTTCCTGACCAGAGCCCCGTAACCCGGGGTGGGCGGCAGCCCACCGCCCACCCCGGGCCCCGCCCCCGAGCCCCCGGAAGGAGAACCCGCGATGACGTCCAGAAGAGCGCCGCGCCCCGCCCACCGCCCGCACGCTCACCCCTTCTGGAACACCAATGCCCTCCTCGACACCCGACGCCACCCCTGCGTCCGTCAAGTTCCCCCACCGCAGCCGCCGAGGCGTGCTGCTCGGCCTGAGCGCCCCGCAGCTGACCACCTGCGCCGCCACCGGCCTGCTGCTGCTCGCCGTGCTCATCACCCGGGGCGTCACCGGCGCCCTGCAGCTCATACCCCTGTGGGCGGGAGTCGCCGCCCTGGTATTCATCCGCTACCGGGGCCGCACCCTCGCCGACTGGGCACCCATCGCCGCCCGCTACGGCCTGCGGCGCCTGCACGGACAGCTGATCTGGCTCGCCCGTCCCTCCTCCCGCCCGGTGCGCGAGGGCCTGCTCCACCTGCCCGGCAGCGCGGCCAGCCTGCGCGTGGTCACCGCTCCCGATGGCCGCCACGGCGCCGTCCACGACCCGCACGCCGGCACCCTCACCGCGATCGTCAAGGTCTCCTCCCGCGCCTACGCCCTCCTCGACCCCGGCACCCAGAACGCCAACGTCAGCGGGTGGGGACGTTCCCTGGCGGCGCTCGCCCGCACCGGCCAGGTCGCCCGCATCCAGGTCATCGAGCGCACCGTCCCCGACACCGGCGACGCGCTGCGCCGGTACTGGGAGGAGCACGGCCGCCCCGACACCCCGCTCGCCGGTGAGCTGTACGAAGAGCTGATCCGCGGCGCCGGTCCGGCCGCCGCCCCGCACGAGGCGTACGTCGCCATCGCCCTGGACTTCAAGGGCGCGCGGCGGCTGATCAACCAGGCCGGAGGCGGCCTGACAGGCGCCTTCGCCGTCCTGGCCCAGCTCACCTCCGCGTTCGAGCAGTCCGCCCGCACCGCCGGCCTCACCCCGGCCGGCTGGCTGTCCGCGGGCGAGATCGCGGCCGTCGCCCGCACCGCCTACCACCCGAAGTCCCGTGCGGCGCTGGACCGCTGGTCCGAGGACGGGCGTCCGTCCGCCGACCCGGGCGCCGCCGGACCGGTCGTCGTGGTGGAGAAGGCCGACCACATCTCCACCGACTCCGCCCACCACACCACCTACTGGGTGGAGAACTGGCCCAGGACGCAGGTCAACCCGGGCTTCCTGCACCAGGTCATGTTCGCCTCCGGCGTGCGCCGCACCGTCTCCCTCGCGTACGAGCCGCAGGACCTCGACTCGGCGCTGCGCGACGTGCGCCGCAAGAAGGCCAGCGTGATCGCCGACTCCGCCGAGCGCGCCCGCAAGGGCCAGGTCTCCAGCGAGGCCGACTCCGTGGAGTACCAGGACATCCAGGACCGCGAACGCCAGCTGATCGCCGGCCACGCCGACGTCGCCCTCACCGGCCTGCTGACCGTCTCCGCCGACACCGAGGACGAACTGCGCTCCGCCTGCGCCGTGGTGGAGACCGCCGCCGTGGGTGCCCAGCTCGACCTGCGCCCGCTCACCTGGCAGCAGGCCGAGGCGTTCACCGCCGCCGCGCTGCCGTTCGCCCTCGCCGCGTGATGCCGGCCCTCCCGCCTTCCGAAAGAGCACCCGATGCCGGCCACCACCCCCGTCGCACAGGACTTCGTCCCCTACGCGACCGCCGCGATCGACTTCCACCGCGCGCTCAACCTCCCCAACGGCCCGCTGGTCGCCTCCCGCGCCGAACTCGACTCGCTCCACGAGCATCTGGTCGCGCTGCACGGCCTCCTCGACGCCCACGCCCAGCGCACCTTCCCGCTGCTGCCGGCCGAGGGCGACCACCTCAAGGCCGCGCGCACCCGCCTGTGGCAGGCCGCCGACCACCTCCACGCCGCCTACCACGCCTCGCCCCGGCCCGGCAGCGGCGAGGTCCCCGGCCCCGACGCCTGCCGCGCCCGACTGCCCGAAGGCGCGCCGGAGCTGACCATCTGCCGCCGCCACCAGGAGACCGCGCAGCTGGTGCGCCGCCGCACCACCCCCGCCGACCTGCACGCCCCGTTCACCGGCCTCGTCCGCCGCTGACCCTGCACCCCGGAATCCGTGATCATGCCCAGGAACCGCGCCACCGCCAGCCCCCTGTTCGTTCCGAACAAGAGCACCCGCGCCCAACAGCGCGCGGCCCGAGCCGAGTTCGCCCAGGCCCGCACCAAGGCCCGCCGCGCGCAGCCCGCCGCCGAACGCCCCCGAAACAGCGGACCCGACGCGGACCTGCAGCCCGTCTACCCGGCTGCCGGCCGACCGGGTCCTGCCTCCGCCCGCGGCGGCAAGCTCCGTCTGCCCAAGCACCGCCTGACCACCGCCGTCGCAGGCGGCGCCTACCCCTTCCTTGCGGAAGCCGGCCTCGGAGCCGAGGGGATCTTCATCGGCCGAGACCTCCACGCCGAGGGCAGCTTCTGCTACGACCCCTTCACCCTCTACAACTCCGGCCGGATAGAAGGGTTCACGAACCCGAACGCGATCCTGTGCGGCGTCATCGGCATGGGCAAGAGCGCGCTCGCCAAGTCGATTGCCACCCGCGCCATCGCCCACGGCTACAAGATCTACGTGCCGAGCGACCCGAAGGGTGAGTGGTCGGGGCTGGCCGAGGCGCTCGGCGGCCAGACCATCGCCCTGGGCCCCGGCCTCCCCGGAAGGCTGAACCCGCTGGACGCCCCGCAGCGCCCTGAGGGGGTGAACGAGGAGGACTGGAGCGGCGAGGTCCGCAAGCGCCGCCTGCTCCTGCTGGCCAGCCTCGCGGCCACCGTGCTCAAGCGCGACCTGCTGCCGATGGAGCACACCGGCCTCGACGTCGCGCTCGACCTGGTCGTCGCCGACACCGACGCTGCCGGCACCGTGCCACTGCTCGGCGACATCGCCCACATCCTCGGCCGCCCCGACCGCCTCGACGCCGCCCTCGGCGGCCAGGCCGGAAGCCTCGGCCACGCCACCGACGACCTCGCCCACGCCCTGCGCCGCCTGGTCCACGGCGATCTCAGCGGGATGTTCGACGCACCGTCCACCGTCGTCTTCGACGCGAACGCGCCGATGCTCTCCATCGACCTGTCCCGACTCGGCAGCAGCGGCGACGACACCGCCCTCGTCCTCGCGATGACCTGCGCGAGCGCCTGGATGGAGGCAGCCCTCGCAGACCCATCCGGCGGCAGGCGATGGGTGATCTACGACGAGGCGTGGCGAATCATGCGCCACGTCGGCCTGCTGGAACGCATGCAGCAGCAGTGGAAGCTCAGCCGCGGCCTGGGCATCGCCAACCTGCTGATCCTGCACCGGCTTTCCGACCTGCTGTCTGCGGGCGACGCCGGATCGCGCGGGCGAGTTCTCGCCGAGGGCCTCCTGGGCGACTGCAGCACAAGGATCATCTACCGCCAGGAATCGGACCAGATCCCCGCAGCCATGGCCCTGCTCGGCCTCACCGGCGTAGAAGCCCAGGCCATCGCCGCCCTCACCCGCGGCCGGGGCCTGTGGAAGGTCGCCTCGCTCTCCTTCATCGTCCAGCACCTCCTCCACAGCAGGGAGAAGCAGCTGTACGACACCGACTTCCGCATGGCCGCATGACCTGCATACGGCAGAAATCCTGAACTCACGGGTTCCGCCACGGACAACTCACGCCTCACACCGGACAGCAAGGAGCGGGTCCCCGTCGTCCTCGTCCGCAGCGGGCCGCCTCCCCGGCCTTGCGGCGCGCGCAATGCGTGCTGCCCGGCGCGGCTGACGTGAGCTCTAGCAGCAGAGCCCGGCCGGGCCAAACTCCCGATTCTCCGCATCATCAGCTCCGCCCGAAGCCGTCCCCACCGCCCCGGTCGCCCCTGTCCGAACCAGCGAAGCGGAACCCACCGTGCCTGCCACCGAACCCACCCAGCTTCCCGACGTCGCCATCGGCCACCACCCGAGCTACGGCATCGTCGCCTCCCTGCCCGCCCAGAACCCGGCCGCTCAGTGGATGCTGGAACGCCTCGACTTCGAGCGCCTCCCCGGCAACCCGCGCCTGTACACGCTCACAGAGCAGCACTGCGAAGCCCCCGAGCGCGCCGCCTGGGCCGCCAAGCTCCTCACCGGCGCTGGCTACCGCGTCGACACCGACATGTCCCTGGCTCCCGAGAAGACCAATGGCCAGGAACGGGTCCAAGCTCGACAGGCGCGCGCCATACCGGAGGTCCCCGGGCCGCAGCGTGCACCCGTGCAGGACGCCGGCCCGGATGTCGCCATCGCCGAGCACCCGAGCCTGGGCATCGTCGCCGCCGTCAACGACGACCTGACCTTCAACCCGGGCATCTTCCTGGACACCGATGGCTGGCGCTACCACCGGGAACTGGACGTCTACCTCCCCCCGGCCGGCACCCGGGAGGAGTCCCTCGACGTGGTGGCCCACACCGTCACGGGACTGCGGCGCGGTCACTTCCAGGTCGCCATGCAGCCCCAGCTCGCCGAGGACGTCGCCGCTCACCGCACGGCGGTCCGGCAGGCGTTTACCACGCACAAGTTCCGCGTCGACGAGGCCGCGCTCAAGGCACCCGCCACCGAGTCGACCGCCATCGCGGCGAGCCCCCCGCCCGCGCCGGTCGACCCGCGCATCGCCTTCGCCCGCACCCGCTGACCGTCCCCACCCCACCCTTCAAGGAGCAGAGCGCATGGCCGTGAAGAAGGTCTGGCAGATCACCCACTCGTGCGGGCACGAGGCCGAACGCGACCTCGGCAACCGTCCGGCCGACCGCCGGGCCGGCTTCGCCGAGTGGCTGGCCAAGCAGGAGTGCACCGACTGCTGGCGCGCGGCGAAGGCCGGTCACGAGGCCGAGAAGACAGCGTGGCTGGAGGCCAAGCGGGCCACGGAGCAGGCCGAGTCCGACGACTGGTCCAAGCAGTACCGCATGCCGCCGCTGGAGGGCACCGAGAAGGGCATCGCCTGGGGCATGCGGTGCCGCCACCAGGTCCTCGCCGCTGCCTACACCGCGCTCGTCCTCGACGCCGGCATGGCGGAACCCGAGTGGGAGTTGATCGAGGACCAGGCCCGAACGGTCACCCGCGCCGGCTGGTGGATCGACCAGCGCGCCTGCGAACCAGGCGACCTGCCCGAGTTGCTGGAGGCGGCCGTCGATACCGACCGGCCGACTGAGAACCCCTTCGTCTGACCTGCCAGCGCCCCGCCCTCCGTCCGCTCGCACCCTCCTGGACTCCCTCTTGCCTGCCCCGCGCACCGGCGCGCCGTCGACCACCACCGGTACGGACGCGCTCCTCTATCTCCTGTTCGCCGTCGTCGGCGTAGCCCTCGCCTTCGGCTCACTCGCCTGGCTGACCGGCAACTTCACCAATTGCCTCGTAGGGTCCGGCCCTTGGGTGCCGTTCCATGCCACCGAGGCCCTCCTTCACCCCGACCGGCTGTGGCCCCACCTGGAGCCGGTCGCCGTCCTGGCCGGCACCCGCATCGTTCCCGGCGCGCTCACCCTCGCGCTCGCCGGCACCGCGCTCATCCTGTGGCTGCGCCACCGCTCCGGGACGAGGAGCGGCATGGCCCGGTCTGCGGACATCGCGCCGCTGCTGAACAAGGAGGTCACCGCCAAGGCCCGCAGCCTGCGCCCGAGTCTGAGGGATGTCAAGGACATCGCCCCGGCCGACCGCGGCATCCCCATCGGCACGCTCTCCCCGGGTAAGGCCGAGGTCCGGGCCTCGTGGGAGGACGTGATGGTCGCCATCATGGCGCCCCGCTCCGGCAAGACGAGCGGCATCGCGATCCCCGCAATCTTGGCAGCCCCCGGACCTGTCCTGTTGACGTCGAACAAGGCCGCCAATGACGCCTTTACGGCGTGTGTCGACGCCCGTGCGAAGGTCGGCAAGGTCTGGACGCTCGACCCCCAGCAAATCGCGCACCACCCGCGCGAGATGTGGTGGGACATCCTCGCCGACGCCCGCGACCTGGCCGGTGCCAAGCGCCTGGCCGGGCACTTCGTCACCGCGAGCGTGGACGAGTCCAGCGGCTCCGACTTCTGGTCGACCGCGGCGAGCAACACCCTCGGGTCTCTCTTCCTGGCGGCGGCGAGCCACCGCCGCCCGATCACCGACGTGCTGGCCTGGCTCGCCTCCCCCTCCGATCGCACCCCCGTAGACCTGCTCACCGACGCCGGCCACCACGCGGTCGCCGCCCAGCTCCAGGGCACCGTCACCGGCGCCACCGAGACCAGGGATGGCATCTACGAGACGGCGCGCCAGTACGCGAGCTGCCTGCTCGACCCGGACATCGCCGCCTGGGTCACCCCCACGCCCGACCTTGCGGAGTTCAAGCCGTTCGACTTCGCCTCCTCCCGCGACACGCTGTTCCTGCTCAGCAAGGACGGCGGCGGCAGCGCATCGGCGATCATCGCCGCTGCGACCGACGCGGTGATGCGCGCGGCCGTCATCGTCGCCGAACGATCCGGCGGCCGGCTCGACCCGCCCGCGCTCTGCGTCCTCGACGAGGCCGCGAACGTCTGCCGCATCAGCGACCTGCCGGACCTGTACTCCCACCTCGGCAGCCGGGGCGTCATCCCGATCACCATCCTGCAGAGCTACCGGCAGGGTCAGCGCTGCTGGGGAGAAGCCGGAATGGACGCGCTGTGGTCCGCGGCGACCGTCAAGGTCATCGGCTCGGGTATCGACGACGCCGACTTCGCGGACAAGCTGTCTCGGCAGATCGGCGAGCACGACGTGCAGACCGTCTCCGTGTCCGACTCCGGCAGCGGCAAGTCGATGTCGGTGTCGATGCGCACCGAGCGCATCCTGCCGCCCGACGAGATCCGCGCCCTGCCCAAGGGCAAGATCCTGCTCTTCGCGACCGGCATGCGGGTGGCGATGCTCAACATCAAGCCCTGGTACAAGGAGCGCTCCGCCGAGGAGATCGGCCCGGCCTCCGCCCGCGCCACCCAGGCCATCACCGAGCGCGCCCTCGCCAAGAGCACCACCGGTCGCGACGACTTCACCCTCTCCGCCTGACCGCCCCACCCGGCGGCGCCGACCAGGAGTCCGCCCTTCCTCGGCCAACGCCGCCACGGCCACTTCCCCTCCTCTGCTCCAACCGGGTATGCCACGCCCACCCGCCCACGCCAAGGCCCCGTCCGCAACCACAACGACCTCCACCGCCCTGAGAGTTATCTCCCTGGCGCAGGGGGTTCAGAGCAGCGCACCGCTGCTCCTGGCCGCCGAGCGCCGCGACGCCGCCAGTTCCGGCCGATGCCGTCACGGTGGCTGGCCCGGTAACCGCCCGCCGCAGCCGCTGAACCACCGATCGATTCCTGGAAGGTCTTCGTGTTCGACACCAACTCCCCTGCAGACCGCCGCCGTTCGCTTCTGCTGGCCGGAGCGCCGGTCGTCCGGCGGGGCGGCCAGTGGTGGCTGATCACCGACACCGGCTCGATCCTGGCCACCGACCCTGTCTTCACCGGTGAGCTTGACCGCTTCGCCACCGCGATGGCCGCCGCCGACCGCGAGGTCGCCCGGCTGCGGGACGACCAGGGAGCCGCCCCGAAGAAGCGGAAGGGGAAGCGGTGATGGACGCGCTGTTCAAGGGCGAGCAAGCCCTTCTCGGCGCGGTCCTGCTCGACCCGGCCCAGTTCGACACGCTGGCCTGGCTGACGCCCGCCGACTTCTACCGCCCGGCCCACCGCGCCCTGTTCACCGCGATGCGGACCCTGAGCACCGAGCGGCGACCCGTCCGGGAAGCTGACGGCACGGTGCCGCTGTCGTGGGTGACCGACACCCTCGCCGAGGCCGGCCGCGAGGTGCGCGGGCTGAGCGCCTCGTACGCGCACACCCTGATCGCCGCGTGCCCGCGCCCGCAAAACGCCCCGGTGTACGGCCGGATGGTCCTCGAAGGATCCATCCACCGCACGGTGCTGGAGCACGCCGTCCGCCTGGAGCACGTCGCCCGGATCAACGCCGAAGCACAAGAGGTCGAGGGTGTCCTGCACCACGCCGACGTCCTCACCGGTGTGCTCGGCGACCTCGCCCGGCGCTGGAGCGCCGAGCCCCGGCCCATCCCGCCGCCCGCAACGGGCCCGACCGCTCCTCCCTCGCCGGTCGGGCCAGAGGAGGCCGAGGACGAGCGGTTCCTCCTGGCCGTCCTCGTCAGCCAGCCGGCGGCGATGGCCGAGGTCTACGACTGGCTGCGGCCCGGTGACTTCGCCGACGCCGGCCACGGCCAGGTCTACCGCTGCCTCGGCGCCCTCCACCACCGGGGCGAGCCGATCGACGAGGTGACCGCCCTGTGGGAGGTCCAGCGACGCGGCCTGCTGGCCGATGGCACGATCTCGCGCGAACAGCTCGACGCGCTCTTCGGCGGACCGGGGGCGGGTTCGGCCGAATGGCTGGGCGACCAGGTCATCCGCTCCTCCGTCGTCCGCACCGCCGCCGGAGCCGCTGCCGCGATCAAAGCACTCGCTGAGGGCTCGGCCATGGCGCCCGGCCGCCTCATCGGCCAGGCGCTGCACGCCCTCGGCCCGCTCGACGAGGTACGCGCCCGCTGGCACACGGCCAACCAACTCCTCTCCCCCGCAGCAGGGAAGGCCGCCCCGGCAGGGCGCTCGGACCCTGAGGCCCGGGTACGCGCGGCACTCTCCCGAAGCCCCCAGCCACCGCCCGCCCCAAGGACCGCCCCGCCCGTCGCCGCAACGGCCCAGCGAACCCCCGCCCGCTCGCGCTGAACCGATCCCCCGTCCCCTCCACCACGGGAGCCCAGCCACTATGGACTTCACCCTCGCCCGGTGCGAATGTGAGCAGCTCCACGCGCGCGCCGACCAGTTCGCCGACGCCGCCCGGCACCTGACCCACCTGAACCCGACCAGCCGCCTGTCCGCCCCCGAAGCGGCCTCCGACGTCCTGGCCGCCCTCGCGAGCCCGCAGCGGTACGTCCTCTCCTGCGCCGGCGACGTCAACGAAACCGCCGCCCTGGAACCCGACCAGGCCCGCGTCCACCACCGCGCCGTACTCAGCGACGCCCTGCTCGCGCCCGCAATCGCACGTACACGCCCTTTCACAGAACCTTCCAGGGGTACGACTGGGGATCCGGTCCGACGCCGCGATCAGTCCGCTCCGGGGAGCTGCCCCACCGCCTGGGCGCTGACCGTAGCCGTGACTTTCGCCCCGGGATAGCGGCCCTCTAGCTCCTTGACCAGGCTCTGCACCCGGCGGGGGGTCTCCCCCGGGCTGACGCCCCGCAGCACGGGAAGTGGCGGCGATTCCTTGCCATTGGACCAGGACCCCTCGATGACCAAGTCCGGGCCGATCATCCGGGATCCTCGTTCCCGGGCCTCTTGGGCTGCCCAGTCCGGCGGCGCCGTTCTCGACACCCTCAAGGTCAGGACGTGGCCAGCGTACTGTCCCTCTCGGACCGGCTCGGGAACCGCTGGCCTTGCGCGGCGCGGCTCCAGTGGGTGTCCGCGGCCGATCGGCCACAACCTAGGAGCGTGGAGCTCGCTGTCATAGGGCTGGAGGTACGGCCTGCCGGTTTCTGGGTTGATGGTCTTACGGGCCTGCTCGATCCAGCGCTCGAATTTGCGGGAGGGCTGCGCGCGCTCACCCTCGGCTTCCACCAGAGGGAGGTCATAGACCTCCGAGATGGCGCGCTTCGGCGAGAGGCCAAGCTTGAGCGCGTAGTTGTACATCGTGGCGATGGTGGCGGCCCGCAACTGCACGCCGTCCATCTTCTTCTTGTGCGGCGTGGGAAGGGCCAGGGAGACCACCCAAATCGAGCTGCGGGGGAGTTCCCTGGCTGCCTCAGCTGCCTTTCTTATGCGCCGGACCAGTTCGGGGTCGTCGGTCGGTCGCCGGGCGTTGCTCCGGGTTCGAGGGGGCGAGGCGTCCCGGACTGTGCGCGAGCTCCAGGTCGACCAGTCGATGTCGACCTCGATCACCCAGCCCGGCCACCCGTAGAGATTCCGCAGGGTGACGCCAGTCTCGGTGAGGTCCATCTCGATCTCACCGGACCCCATCCCGAATGCCATACAGCCACTATCTCGCAAGCCGGCATTCGGCACGTCGCGGTCGTCCGGAGAAACATCCCCGATTTTGTCGGGCAGGATCGCCCGGCGATCGCAACGATGCTCGTGCCATGACGAACTTCAGCTCTACCCAGACGCCTTCCGCCCTGCCCCAGCAGACCTACCCGGCTCCCACAGGCCCGGCTGCCGCGGCCCTGCTCCCTCTCCTGATCCTGCTCTTCGTCCTCGTCATCCTCATCGTCGGAGCCGGTCTGCTCTACGTGACGCTCGCGCACCCCTGGCTCGCGACCCCGCTCACAGTCGCGGTCGCCGGCGTGACGGTCGTCGTCACGATCGCGGGAGTGATCGCCGCCTTCCTCGCCGTCTCCAAAAGGTAGACAGCGCGACGCACACCGCCAGGGCAGGATCGACGTCACCTGAAAGAGAGTGATGGTCCTGATCTGCCAGTCTCACGACGGCGGCACAAGTGCCAGCTTTGTGCCATCGAGCCCGAGACTGTGCCACGGAACCCGAGGCCCTACAGGTAAGGAACTGCGGCAGCCAGCACCCGGCGAAGCGCAAGAGCGGCGGCCACGGGCCGAACCTGGTCGACGAGGTGGACTGGCTGCTGCCGACGCCGAAGGCGAGCGACGGAACGAAGGGGTCGCCGAACAAGCAGCACGGGAACGGCGACCTGGCCCTGCCGTCCGCGGCGGCGTCCCTACTGCCGCCCCGAGGGCAAGCGAAGCCGGCACCCCGGGTCGGTGGCCGGGCAAAGGCTGGCGTCCGCCGCTGTCAGCAGTGGTGCTTCCGCTCTGGTCGCCCCCCGACGCCCCCGGGTGGTGCCAAAATGCCCCGCCCTCGCCCGCTGAGAGATGCTCACCCGGCCCGCGCCACCCCCGGACGCGGGCGACCGGCTTCGCGCGGAGGCCGTGGAGTGGGTGCAAGCTGGAGCCGGGCTGGGTGACTGCCACGCCGGGCCCCGGCCGGCCCGCCCAGCACACCCCCCTCGGCAACGGCCTCAGCCCCCAAGAAGCCGCCAGGGCACTGGAGCTGGCTCCACTCTTCGCGCGCTGCCCGCGCTGCCGCACCGGATGACGGGCTTCTACCTCGTTCTCCCGGCCGTACCAAATCCCGGAATCGGCGGACTCTTCTCCCCGCAGCCGCATCGACCCCAAGGGGCTGTCATGCCTGCGCATGCCCTGGTCCGGCGCGCCCGCGCGCCGCCGGCCCGTACGACCGAAGGACTTCCTCCTTGAGCACCACCACCGACCGCGGCCCAGCCCAGGACAGCGGATATCGCGCTGTCCTGGGTGCGCCGCACGTCACCCGCCTGCTGGGCGGCACCCTGATCGGCCGCCTGCCCACCGGCATGGCGCCGATCGCGATCCTGCTGCTGGTGCGCGCCGAGCACGGCCCGCTCGCCCTGGCCGGGCTGCTCGGCGCCCTGTACGGCCTCGCCTCCGCGCTCGGGCAGCCGCTGCTCGGGCGCTTGGTCGACCGCCACGGCCAGGCCCAGGTCCTCCTCCCCGCCACGCTCGTCGCCACTGCGGCGTTCCTGGCGCTGCCGTGCACCGGCCCGGCGCGTCACCCAATATTCGCCGCGCTCACCGTGCTGGCGGCGGGGCTTTCGACGCCGCCGCTGGAGGCCGGCCTTCGCGCCCTGTGGCCGCATCTTCTGCCTGACGCCGGGCGCCAGCGCACCGCCCTCGCCCTGGACTCCTCCAGCCAGGGCCTAGTCTTCGTCGCAGGTCCCCTGCTGGCCACCGGCTTCGCGGCCGGCGCCGGAGCGGTGAGCGCGCTGGTGGCGACCGCGGCGCTCGGCATGCTGGGCACCGGCCTGGTCGTCACCGCCCGCCCCTCCCGTACCTGGCTGCCTGCGGAGTTCGTCGAGGCCATGCACTGGGCAGGTCCGCTACGGATTCCGGGCCTTCGGGTGCTGTTCGCCGCGCTGATCGGCGCCGGTGTCGCGCTCGGCGCCGTCAACGTCCTGGCCCTGTCGGCCGCTGAGCGCCACCATGCCGGGTGGCTGGCCGGGGTGATGCCGGCCGCGCTGTCGCTGGGCAGCATGCTCGGCGGTCTCGCCTACGGCCGACACGCCTGGCCCGGCACCCCCACCCGGCACCTGGTCGCCGCCTCCATCGGCTTTGCCGCCGGATGGCTGCCGCTGCTGCCCGACCCCGCGCCCGCCGTCGCCGTCCTGGGCGCCGTCCTGCCCGGCACCTTCCTCGCGCCGCTGCTGACCGCCGCTTTCCTCACCGTCGACCGCCTCGCCCCGTACGGCGAGAGCACGGAGGCGTTCGCCTGGCTGATCGCCTGCATCGGCGTCGGCCAGGCCGCCGGCACCGCCCTCGTCTCCCTCGCCGCCACCGCCGGGCCGCTGCTTGTCGCCGCCGTCCCGCTCGCCGGGGCCGCCTTCGCGCTGTGGCTACTGCACCGCTTCAACGACCACCTCTCCGCCTGACCCTCCACGCCCCCAAAGGACACCGCCGTGAACACCCCCTTCTTCGACGCCGCAACCCCCTCCACCCGCATGCACGTGGTGTGGGACTGGAACGGGACGGTCAAGGACGACCTCGACGACCACGTCGACGCGCTGAACGCGACCCTGCCCGCCCTCGGCGGCGAGCCGGTCGACCGCGAAACGTACCGGGCCAAGCACACCGTGCCGATCCCGAACTTCTACGCCCGCCTGCTCGGCCGCACGATCACCGAGCAGGAGTGGGTCTCCAGCGACAACGCCTTCCTGGAGCACCTGCGTTCCCAGCCGGTGCGCGTGCGCGAGGGCGCCGTCGAGCTGATGGCCGCCCTGCGCGAGGCCGGGCACACCCAGTCGCTGCTGTCGCTGTGCCCGCACGACACCCTGCTGCGCGAGGTCCAGGAGGCCGGCATCGGGCACTTCTTCACCCGGTTCGAGGGCCGCACCGGGCCCTCCGGCGGCACCAAGGCCGCCCCGCTCGCCGCCCACCTCGAAGCCCTCGGCCTCACCGGCCAGGCGCACCGGGTGCTGCTGGTCGGTGACGCCGTCGACGACGCCGAGGCCGCCCACGCTTGCGGCGCGTACGCGGTGCTGCACACCGGCGGCCTGCACCACCCCGCCAAGCTCGCCGCTGCCGGCCACCCGCTCACTGACACCCTCACCGACGCCGTCGCCCTCGGCCTGCGTCTCATCCAGGACCACGGCACCCAACTGGCCTGCGCCTAGCACGAATCGACGGCCGGATTAAACCGCCGATCCTGCGGACCATCTCCCCCGACGAGCGCTTCACCGGAGCCCCGCTGTGACCAGAAGAAGACCCGCCACGCCCGCCCTCCCCGTCCGTACGAACCTCCTGGATGTGCCATGTCCGAGTCCGACCCGATGCCGGGCGCCCCCGAGCCCGAGCCGATCCGCATCCCCGACGAGGACCTCGACGACCTCGTCAGCGCCCTGAACCGCACCATGGCCGAGGTCCGCCAGCACGGCGTCATCCTCGACCGCCTCGGCTCCGAAGCCGACGACGAGACCGGGTCCGGCCCAACCGGGCCGGACCCCGGGGCCGGGGCCGAACCCGCCACCGCTCTTCCTCTGTTCATCCTCGCCATGGGCGGCGCCCAGTACACCGCCGAGCTGGCCGAGCTCTCGGCCTGGGTCACTCACCTCCTGCTGCCCGTCTACGGCCGGGAGATCGGCTCCACCCGCCCCTGGTGCGCGAAGTGGCACGAACACCCGGAGGCCGTCGCCCGCCTCCACGCGCTGTGGCTCGCATGGCAGCAGCTGACCGCCGCCGAGGCCGGCCAGGGCGGCCCCTCGACGTGGCACCGCGACCACCTGGACCACGCCCTGCTCCAGCTCCGTGCCCCGGACGGCCCGTTCGCCGCGTGCACCACCAGCCCGTCCCGGCTGGCCCACCGCGTCCTGACCACGCCCGACCAGCTGGGACTCGCCGCATGAACACCCTCGACTTCCGCCTCGACGGCCTCAAGCCCTCCGACGAGTCCCCCGGTCATGCATACAACTACCCCTGGGAGAAGGACTTTCAGCTCATCTCCCAGCACGACGTGGGCGAGCGCAGCTTCATCATCGCCTTCGACAAGACGGCCACCTGGGACTACCCCAACAAGGCCAACATCGTCTCCTTCGACGCCGACCGCGACAGCAGCCGAGGCATGTTCAGCATGCACCGGAAACGGCACGCCACCTTCGCGTTCGCGCAGAACTGGCTCGTCAACCGCGGCTGCCCGCCGGACGCGCTCGCACCGGTCCTCGGCGGCCCCACCCCAGCCGACGAGCTGTCCGTCCGGGTCGAGGACCGCATCCAGCGCTCGGGCGAGTACCTGGAGGTCGCCGACTACCGGGTCATCGACGGGGCCGAGACCGAGGGCTGGAGCATCGCCGTCGACAGCGAGGCCAAGGAGCTGCCCGTCCGCCTGTTCATCGAGACGCTTCAGCCCGATCAGTGGACCTACACGGTGCGTGAGGGGGCCTTCGCCGACCACGCCGCCGCCGATGAGTGGCTGGAGAAGCGCTCCACCCCGCTGCCCGAGCCGCCCGAGTACCGCCGCGACGCCCTGCGCACTCGCGCCGCCCTCGCCCGCAGCACCACCTCACCGGCCAACGCCGCCGCCGCACTGGCGTCCGCGCCCGCGGCAGCAGCCGTCGCGCAGCCCGATCGGGGGCGGTCGCTGTGAGCCGCGCCAAGTTCGCCTTCTCCGCCCACCCCGACGCCATCGCGGACCTGCACCAGCTCCCGGACGCCATCCGCGACCAGGCCCTGCTGAGTCTGCAGGACCTGGTCCGTGGCGAACGCGTCGCCACTCGCCTGGAGGGCCGGCTGGAGGGCTACCACAAGGTCTACCTCGGCGTCGGAAATGAGTGGGCCAGCCACCGCCTGGTCGTGCAGTTCCGCGACGCGCCCGCCGCCTCCCAGCACCGGCGCGAGGTCCATCTCGTTGCTGCCGGCCCCCGGCTCGACTACCAGGTCTACCGCTCCGCGCAGAACCGCCTGGGCCGTACCGGACTCAACCTGCCGTCCGGCAGCAGCCCGGCCGAGGAAGCCCGCGTCTGCGCCGCCCGCGCCCGGTCCGTACGCCCCGTACCGGTGGCCGCCGGCAGCCCCGCGTACACCACCGCATCCCCTGGCTTCGCCACCGGCGCCGCCACCCGAAGGGCCCGCTCATGACCACCCCCGCCCCCACGCACGCCGATCTCGCCGCGTGGCTCGCCGAAGCCGCCCAGGCCGTCTCCGGCATCGTCACCGCCCGGCACGACACCTCGCCCTCGCGTTCCCATCTCCACCCCGTCCTCGGACCGCTCACCGCCGGGCCGCAGGTGATCACAGCGCTTGCCGACCGGCTGAAGGACCTGCTGGATGCCAGGCTCCCAACCACCCCCGCCACCCTGTTCGCCCTCGCGTCCTACGCCTCCGCCCTGGGCTGGCTGAGCGAGTCGCTTGCCGACCTCACCCTGGCCGTCGACCTCCTGGTCTCCGAAGCCGCCCTGCCGGTCGATGCCACGGCCATCGCCACCGGCGAGGCCGAGCACCTGTCGGGCTACGCCCTGCAGGACCGGCAAGCAATCACGACCCTCGCCGCCGAGGCCGCCCTCCCGCCCGGCCGCTACCTGCAGATCCTGGGCCAGGCCCTGCTCGCCTCTGCGGAGTTCACCGAGGCGTGCACGGAGATCACCGGTGCCCTGACCGAGGACGCCCGCCGTCTCCTCGACGAGTCGGTCAGCGTGGTTCGCCTCGGCGGCGAGGGCCCCGACAGCCTGCCCACCCTGGTCCGCTCCCTCCTCGCGCGGATGGAGACGGCCCGGTGAACCCGCACGACCAGCTCACCCACCCCGGCGCCCACCTCGTCTACGAGCGCCTCGGCGCCCGCAACGCCTGGGAGCTGAACGCCGGCTACCCCGGCTCGGACCCTCTCGGTCGCCTTGCTGTCATGGTCGCCTCCTCGGCCCGCGAGGTCGACCAGCTCCACCAGGAACTCGCAGCCCGCGCCCAGACGGTCATCGAGCGCCTGGAACCGATCGCCCGCGGCGACCACGCCACCATGCGCGGCGTCAACGGCATCATCCAGTCCGCCGGCCTCCAGGTCGAACTGCTCACCGCCCGCCGGGGAGCGGCCTACGAGCAACTCAGCAGCGCGGTCAACGCCTACGGGCGGTGCACCGACGCGGGCCTGCCTACACCGGAGAGCCGGCTTGCTCTCAAGGACGCGACGGCCAGCGTCGCCCCGGTGCCGGCCGCAGCGCCCGATCTGCCCGGCGCGTCGGCCGGATACGACCCCCGCGTCCGGGAGTTCGAGGCCCTGGCGACGATCGACCGCGGTGGTCTATGGCTGTGCAAAAGCGCCGTCTACGGCTACAAGTTCATGTCCGATGGCAGTGGCGAGAGCCCGTCGGTCTGGCCGCAGACCGTCGAGGAGCTGATAGCCGAGGACCTCGTCGTTGCCGACACCAGCTCATCGTCCTACCGGCTGGGCCACCTGCTCTCGCTGACGCCCGCCGGCAAGGCCCTCCTCGACGCCTCGCGCGCCGCCGACCAGCGCGTGTCCGCCGCGCTCTCCCGCAGCGCCACCGGCCCCACCACGCCACCTGCCGCCAGGCCTGCGCCGGCCACCCCCTCCGTATCCGCCCAACCGACCCGCTCCCGCTGACCAGGAACCACCGCCATGTCCCAGACCCGCGCCGCCATGTCTTCCCAGTCGACCTCCATGAACATCTCCGACGCGCAGCGCGCCGAGGCTGTCCTTCGCCGTCTCGCCCCGAGGTGGACCACCCATGTCGTCCACACCATCGCCAAGTGGGGCCCGGAGATGCGCGTTTCCGACGTCACCCCGCATTTTCCGTCGATCTCCCAGTCGTACGTCAGCAAGCGCCTGGCCGCGATGTCCGAGGCCGGCCTGGTCGCCCGCGACGGCGAGTTCGACCGTCTGGCGCCCTACCGGCTCTCGCCCGCTGCCCGCACGCTGGGCCCGGTCTACCGCGCGCTCGCCCAGTGGTCCATCGACCATGTCGACCACCCCGCGCAGGGCCGGTACGACCGGATCGAGGACGCCCTGCACCGCCTGCAACTGGCGGACACCACCGAGACCGTCCGCCTGCTCTCCGAGCACGGAAGCCTGCGTCCTCCCCACCTCGCCGAACGCCTCGGCGCGTCCGAGCAGTCCGCCGCCGCCAGGCTGAGCCGCATGCACGCGGACGGCCTCGTCGCCCGCGCCGGCAACGGGGTGCACGGCGCCCCCTACATCCTCACCGACGCCGGACAGGCGCTCGGCCCCGTCTACACCGCCCTCCAGCAGTGGGACCAACGGCACACGACCACCGTGGCCCCGGCAGTGCCGGCCGCCACGCGTACCCTGGCCTCCCCCGCGCAGTCCGTGCGCACCGCTGCGGCACTGCGCCGCAGCCCGGCCCCCTCCGCACCGTTCAGCCACGCCTCGGTGCCGCACCGCGCATCCCCTCCGCCTCAACCGCAGCCTCCCACCCCGCGCGGGGGCGGTGACCACCGTGGACTCCCAGCTCAGAGCAGCTCCCCGATCTCAGCGCCCCGGGCCCGCACGCCGCCTCGCCGCCGTTGGCGGTGTGCGGGTCCGCTCCCCGCCGCGTTCAGGAGCCCCCGTTGTCCTCCGCCGCCCCTCTGCTTGTTCGTCCGCTGCATCTCGCCGGCCCCGGTGACCACCGCCTCGTCACCGGCCTGCTGGCCGCAGCTCCCGGCTGGAGCCGCGCCCGCGCCTCGGACGGAAGTGTCCGCTTCACCAGCCCCTGCCGCACCGCCACCATCACCTGCTCCGGCCCACCCGACCGCTCGTGGGCCTGGACCGTCCACGGCTACCCCGCACCCGACTCAAAGCCGCTGTGGCGTGCGGCGTTCGACCCCGGCACGCCCGCCGAGATCACCGCCGCCTTCACCGCCGTCCTCGTCGACGGCTTGCGCAGCGGGCACCGCGACTACCTGCGCGGCGGGCCGCACCACCTGCCCGGCACGCCCGCCTCCGTCCTCGCCGACCGCGGCTGGCAGCCCGCCCCAGGACCGAAGGGCTTCCACGACCAGGTCGCGCCGGACACCACCGCCCGATACCGGCACCGCGTCGGCCACCAGCCGACCGACGCGGAGGTCGCCGGCCTGGCCCCGCCGTCGTGGACCATGCTCGCGGGCGACCCGCAACACCCCTCCTGGCGTGCGGACTTCACCATCGGCGTGCCGTTCTACCCGCTCCTACGCGCCGCCCTCGCCTTCAGCTCCCCCGAGCCCGTCGAGCGGCCCCTCCGCGGCATCCCGGCCCGCCACCTGCCCCATGTCACCGCCCGCCGCGCCCCGCACCCGGCCCGCCGTCCGAACGCCAGCCCGCCGCAGGGCCCCACCGCCCCAGCTGCTGCCGTGCCGGCGCCCGGCGGAGCGCGTCGGCGCTGACCGCCCGAAGGAACCCCTCATGCCGTACACCCCCGAGAAGCCCCGCGAGTACCGCGTCCAGCCGCGCTACCTCGCGGGGTCGGAGGCCGACGCCACCGATGCCATCACCCCGCTACTCAGGGCCGGGTGGGCTGCCAGCAACGACGAGCTGGGCAACGCCTACGTCACCGCACCGGACCTGACGGCCCGCCTGGCGTTCCTGCCCGAGGGCCAGGACTCGACGCTCTGGAAGATCAGCGCCGGTCCGGAGGCGACCGTCCCCAGGTGGCTGGTCACCTTCGACGACCGGGTACCCAACGAGATCGTCCAGGACTTCACCACCGCCCTCGCCGACGCCTACACCCAAGGCCCCGACGCCTACCTCGGCCCCGGCAAGCCCGCCCCGCGCCGGGTGGCCGGACGGTGGGCGGAGCCCATCGTCGTCCAGAGCCCCGACCAGCTCGTCATGCGCGCGACGCGCCCCGGCTTCCTGCCGCACGCCGAGGAGATGGACGACACCAGCGCACGGTGGCTCTTCGAATCGGGACCGCCCGAGCGCCGCTGGTACGCCACAGCCTCCTCACACGTGCCCGCACCCCTGCTGGAAACACTCACCGCCGCCGCCTTCGACCCGTCCCCGGTACACCGGTACCTGCGGCGCGCGGAGGTCGCGCGCCTGCCCGCGGGCGCCGTCGCGACGCCCACGGCGCCGAGCCCGCTGGAGGTCGCGCGCGTCCGGGCCGCCACCTCCCGCTCCATCACCGCGACGCGCGCCCCGGCCGCCGCGCTCGCCTACACCACCTCGACCCGGCCGCCGGCGCCCCCTCAGGTCACCCTCGCCGGCCCCGCCCGCTGACCACCCCACCAACGTCTCGGAGGACACCGTGTCCGACGCCACCGCCCTCGACCACGCGGACGCCATGATCGAGCAAGCCTGGAAGCGGCCGATCGCCGAACTCGAGAAGGCCGCGCCCCGCCTGCCCGTCGAGGACGCGATGCTGCGCGCGGCCATGCACCACCGCTCCCACCTCGTCGTCGTGTCCAACTCCATTGCCGTGCACCAGGATCGGCTGCACGCCCTCACCCGGCCCGGCCACGTCCCCGCCTTCTACGACCTCGACCGGATCACCGCCTCGGCGAGCGCCCTGCGCACGGCCTACGCCGAGAGCAACACGGCCGTCCAGATGATCCGCCACGTCATCGACGCCCGCGAACTCGCGCTCACCGCCGAGGGCAGTCCCAACGCCCAGCGCGCGCGGGCCGCCACCGCCCGCAGCTCGCGGGCACCCCACCCTCTCGGGCTTCCCGCCGACCAGCCCGCCCCGCCTTCGGCTGCCGCCGCGGCCCAGCCGGTGGCGAACCGGCGCTAGCCGCAGGTCAGTTCGCCTCCGGTTCGTGGTGGGCACCCGGGTCAGTGGCGCCCACCACGCGGGCCAGCTCCTCCACGGTCAGCTCCACCCGCCGGCCATCCGCCAGCCGCGCCTCCACCGCTTCCTCCTGCCGCCGCTCGGCGCGGCTCGTCGTGGCGACGGCCCACTGGCCCTCGCCGATCGCCGTGACGTCGCCCAACGTCCACGCCCGCCCCGCGCTGCGGATTTTGCGCTCCAGCGCCGCCATGTCCCGGCCTCTGCCCGCCGCCATCGCCTTCATCCCCCTCGTGATCCCGTACGGCGTAGCGCCGTAACCCTGCTTCAGCACCCGGGCACCCCGATCCATTCTCGCCCGGTTCGCCCACGGCAGAGGGCCGTTCCCGGTAAACGACTACGAACTTCGGGACGCCGCATGTCAACGTACTCGTGTCGCTGAAACCGCAGGTCAACGAAGGGACCGGCCCCCGTGAACACCCCCAGCAGCCTCCTGCCCGCCCCCGTCCGCCCGTCCGCCGAAGAGCGCTCCTGGCTCGTGTCCGACCACAGCGCGACGCCGGTCCTCGCCCTGCTCTCCGGCCTCGGCTGGCCGATGGTCGACACCCCCGAGGCCAACGTGCACTGCACCAGCCCGGACGGGCTCGTGTACGTCGGTTGGCTGCCCGAGGACCCCGGCGCCTGGAAACGCGGCATCCTCTGGCGCATCCAGGTCCAGCCCATCGGCGCCGCCCCGTGGACCCAGGAGTTCGGCGTCCACACCCCCTCCGAGGCCGTCGCAGGCTTCCTCGCCGCGCTCATCGCCACCCCCGCCCACTGACCCGGCCAACTACCGCTCCCGGAGGACTCGTTGCCCACACCCCGCCTCGACCACCGCATCGCCCACGGCACCGCGCGCGACGCACTCGGCCGCGCCCTGGCCGACCCGCACATCGCGTGCGCGGACGGCTTCCGCCTCTCGGTGCTCGCACCCGACGCCGCCGACGTGTTCCTGCTGCCCGCCGCCACGCTGGACGTCGGCTTCCCCACCCGCCGCCCCGAACCGTGGGCCCACGGGCGCGAGCACCTCGACCCCGGCGCGGACGAGGACGACCCCACCGAATCCGTTTACCTGCACGTCCCCGTCGCCCTGGTGCGGGACCTGATCGAGGCCCACGGCGGCGAAGCCCCGCCCATACCGCGCCAGCGCGCCTGACCGGCCGGCACCGCCACCGACTCCGGCAAAGAAAGCAGCCCTGACGATCATCACCGTCCTCACCCGCGTCCCCGGCCCGGTCATCTCCGCGCTCGGCCTGACCAACGCCTTCTTCGTCCCGCCTGTCTCCAGCACGTTCGCCCTCAGCCTCGGCTTCGCCGTGAGCGGCCTGCTGCTCACCCTCGACGATGTCCACGAGAGCGACCTGCGCCGGGATGCCCGCGTCCTCGCCTAGCTCGCCAAGTCCCCCGGCGGCACCCGGGTGCGCCGGATCGGCACCGCCCTGGGCCTGCGCGACCGCACCGTCGCCAGGTCCCTCGGCCGCCTGGCCGACGACGGCCTGGTCCTTCTCGGCCCCGAGGACGGGCCGCTGCCGCAGCGCTCCTGCCGCCTCGCTGACTGAACCACCACCGGCTGGCCCGGCCCGCGCCGGGGCAGCCGCCCACCACGAGGGGCAGTGCCATGACCACCCACCACGTCGTCTTCCACCCGCTCATCGTCACCTCCGCCACCGCCCACCGCGCCGCCCGCCTCCTCCTAGGCAGCCCTGCCCTTCGGATCGTCCGCGCCGACGAGGTCCGCCCCGGCGACCTGATCGTCTCCGCCTTCACCACCCACGCCCCCGGGCGCCTGCGCCGCACCGACTACTTCGCCTGCGGCCCCTACCCGGCCGACCCCGGCCCGTACGACCCGACCTGCGGATGCGGCGTCTGCGGCCTGCCCGAGGTCGAAGGCCCGCACGGCACCGTGGTCCTCACCCGGGACTTCCCCTGGGAGTGCTGCGACCCGTGGCCCGCCGACGAACCCGTCCTCGTCCGTCCCCGACGCCGCCTTCCCGACCCGACGATCCCATCCGCCGAGAGGACCTGAGTGGCTGTGTTGTGCGAGAGGTTCCTCCCCAATCTCCCGTGACCACCGCCCGTCCCTCCACCGCCCCTACACCGCCCGGAGACCGCTGTGCCCCAGTACCTGACCGTCGCCCACCTGATCGCCCAGCTCCAGACCGTCGACCCGAACCTGCGCGTCCGCCTCGCCGTGAACCCGGACTGGGCCTTCGCCCACTACATCGGCACGGACGTCGTCGTCCACGACGGCATCGCCTACCTCGCCGAGGACGGCCAGGACAGCTACCTGCCCGCCGCCGTCCGCGACGAACTCGCCTGGGCCTGAACCACCAACCGCCCCGAGGAGACCCGCATCCCCACCACCCATCGTCTCGCCCTCCCACAGCCGCTCGACCGGTTCGCGCTGCACCCCGTGCCGCCGTGGGCGAGCGGAGCGCTCGTCCGCCGCGTCCCCACCGACCCCGGCCAGCCAATCCAGGTCCTCTGGATCCCGAACACGGTGCCCAGACTCCCCTTCGGCCGCATCCTGCTGCGATGGGAGAAGGCCTCCGAGGCCGGCTGGGACGTCACCGCCCGCCTCGGCCTCGCCACCACCGACGTCCACCTCGCCACCTGGCCCGCCGCCCCCGACGACTGGCCCCGCCTGGTGCGTCCCACCCTCCACGAGGTCACGGGCCTGTGCTCCGCCCTCGCCGTCGCCACCGCCGCGCTCAACCTCGCCAACCACCTCGCCGATTCCTGAGCACCACCGCACAAGGCCGCCCCGCACCAACCGGACCGGGGCGGCCTCGCCGTACGCCCACCCGAGCGGCGGCGCGTACGCTCGTCACCGAAGCACCGAGGAAGGACAACGCATGGCCGACGACCAGCAGCTCTGGGGCTACGCCGAGGTCGCCGCGCACCTGGGCATCAGCGTCGGCGCCGCCCGCAACCGCCGAAACCGCGGCACCCTTCCCGCCCCCGACGACACCAGCGTCCCCGACCGCCCCCGTTGGAAGCCGTCCACCCTCCAGTGCTGGAAGCCTATCGGCCAGGGCCACCGCAGCGACCTGCGTACCAGCCCGGCCACCGACACCAGCAGCTGACGAAGTCCGCCGTGCCCACCTCCTCCAATGCCCTCGCCCTGTTCCCCGGCTGCGACTTCCGCGGCACGATGCCGGCACGCCCGTGACCAGGCCAGCCCCAGGAAGGACTGCCCGCCGATGACCGATCGCCCGATCCGCCGCCCCGGCGCGCTCATCCCCTGCTGCGCCCTCGCCATCCTGGGCGCCGCCACCGCCGTCCCGGCCGCCCTGGCCGACGCCTACGCGGTGTGCGCCATCGGCTTGTTCGCCCTCGCTGGCGGCGCGCTCGGCGCCTACCGCACGATGCGCGCGGCCGACGAGCGGACCGACCGCGCCGTCCTCGAACACCTTCAGCAGGCCCCCGGCCTCGCACCCGAGACGCTGGCCGACAGCCTCGGCCTGCGCCCGGCCGCCGTCCGGCTCAGCCTCCACCGGCTGACCGTCTCCGGCCGACTCCCCTCACCAGCACCTCCTCCGGCCCCGGAGCGCTGACCAAGCGCAAGGGACCGCCGCCCGACGCCGGTGGCGGTCGCTTCGCGTTTCCTGCCTACTCCAGGTACAGCCCGGCAAACATGCCGTCGAACCCCAGGGCGATTCGGGCCTCGGTGAGGCTGCCGTACCGAGTCCAGGTCGGGTCCGCGATCATGGCGTCGAAGTCCCGCCGGGTGATCTCCGGCTCCAGCCACTCCGCCCCGCAGCGACAGCCGATCCAGACGTGCCGGCGGTGGTTGATCAGCAGCCAGTCGCGGCGCGCGCGGCAGCTGGCGCAGGTCACCGGGATGCCGCGCAGCGCCAGTTCAGAGGGGCACTGCGCGAGGCGGACGGTCTCGGGTCCGCTGGGCGGCTGGGTCTCGTACTCCAGTTGTAGGAGCGGGTCGGAGGCGGCCGGGGCCTGGATGGTGATCGGGGTCGGGGCGGTGGTGGTGTGCTCGGTGGTTCTGGTCACGGGCTCTCCGTTCGCGGTGCTCGGGTACTTGCGTAACACCTGGTGGAACCGGGTGTCGAGGGGTTTCGGGGTCAGCGGCGTGGTGCCGGGCGGTGCGGGCCGGCCGGGGGCTGGGGCGGTGCCGGCTGCGCGGGGCGGGCCTGGGCCGGCACGGTCCGGGCACGGGTGCTGGCGGCCGTGCGGACGTGGGGGTGTTCGAGGTGGGCGGGCAGGTCGGCGAGGCGGCGGATGCGCCAGACGAGGACGTCGGTGGTGTTGCGGGCGGTTTCCAGTTCCCGCCGGTCAACGGCCTTCTCCAGGAGGGCCTTGGGGTCGTGGCCGGCCTTCTCGGCTTCCGCGAGGACGGCGGCCAGGGCGTCGTACTCGGGCGCCGGCCCCTTCGGGTTGCCGGTGCTGCCGAGGACGGTGCGGATGGTGGTGTCGTGGCGCAACCGCTCGCCCTTCGGGAGGGCGCGGCCGATCTCGCACATGGTGCGCATGGGGGTGGCTGCGGCCTGCCGGTAGGCGGCGCGCAGGTGGTCGGCGGCCTGGCGGGAGGCGGTGGCCTGCTGGGCGTGGCCCCGGGCGGAGTGCCAGCGGGCGGCGGCCAGGGTGACCAGGACGAGGGTGGACAGGACCATAGCAGTGGCGCCGCCGTCCTCTCCACGCCCAAGTGCGCCACCGGCGTGGACGATTCCGCGGGCGGCCGAGCGCAGGGCGCGGATGTCGGCCTTCTCCGCGCGGACGTGGCTGCGGGTGGCGCGTTCGAAGGCCCGGGCGGCTTCTCGGAGTTCGGCGCGGGTGGCGGCCGGGGAGGTCTGGGCGAGGGCGTCGAGGAGTTCACCCGCGCCGATGAGGTGGGCGGCGGCCTCGTCGTCGTCCTGGTCGAGGACGGCGGCGGCGCGCTCGGCGACACCGGCGGCGTCCCGGCGGCAGTGCGCGGGAGCGGAGCGCCCGGCGCGGGCGGTGTGGTCGTCCGGCGCGGGGGCGCCGGTGGCGGGTGCGGCGGCGAGGCGGCGGCGGATCTTGGGGAGGGAGAGGTCGGGGGCGAGTTTGGATCCGGGGAACCAGATGGGCTCACCACTGGCGTTGCGGTCGCCGGGCAGGGCGACGTTGTAGCCGAGGGCGTCACCGGAGGGCGCGTGGCGCAGCTTGACCCGGAGGCCGGCTTCGCGGAGGCGGGTGAAGAACTCCTCCTCGTTCGCGGCTCCAGCGACGGCCTGGCGGAGGGCTTCGCGAAGGGTCTCGCGTGGGGTCTCGGTGCGGCCGGTGCGCTCGGCCTTGAAGTGCTCCTGGCTGGTGGGGTTCCTGGCGGCGGTGCCGTCGCCGGGGTTGAGCCGGCGCAGGCCGTACTCCTTCTCGATGAGGCGGGCCTCGGCCTGGGCCTTGCGGCGGTCGAAGGAGAGGCCGGCCAGGCGGCCGTCCTGGCGCACGAGGGTGGCGGCGATGTGGATGTGGTCGGGTGCGTGGCGGACGGCGACCCAGCGGCAGGCCGCGGTGTCGCCTTCGGGGGCGATACCGGTGGCCTGGACGATGCGGCGGGCGATGGTGGCCCACTCAGCGTCGTCGAGGTGGCGGTCGCCGGGGGCGGTACGGACGGAGCAGTGCCAGATCCTGGTGGCCGGGGCCTGCTTGCCGAGGGCCTTGACGGGCTGGTCGAGCTGGTTGGCGAGTTTGGCGACCTGGTGCCGTTCGGGGTTGGGGCCCGGGTCTGGGGCAAAGCCGTTCCAACTCGCTACGAGGTGCTGGTCGGTGTGTTCCTCATGCTTGCCAGGGCCGAAGAGGTAGTCGATGAGGGGGAAGGAGCGGTCGGTGCCGGTGCGGATCTTGGGGATCACCGGCGGACCAGCCAGTCGACGGCGTCGTCGACGGCGTCGATGGAGGCTTCGACGCGGGCCAGGACCTGGCGCAGCTCGGCGCCGGGTTGGCCGCCGGCGTTCACGTAGTGGGCGAGCTGGTTGAGGTTGTTGCCGACCGCGCCGAGCTGGCGGTTGGACTCCATGAGTTCTTGAATGCCGCGCCGGTAGTCGGCGACCGCGGCGTTGGGATCAGTGCTTGCGGCAGCGGCCACGGCGGCGGCTGCGGTGTAGCCGCCGGGGGCGAGTTCGGCTCGGGCTGCGGCGCGCTGGAGGAGGGACCACTCGGGGTCGCTGAAGCGGGGGCAGATGCGATTGGTACGCGGCACGCTTTGGCGCAGGCGGCGGCGCGGCGCAACGCGGACGGCGTCGTCGGTCGGCGGGCTCTGCTGCTTCTCCCCCTTCGTCGGCACCCCTGGGCCGACTCCCCGGTCGGTGGCAGGCCCCCCTGGGTCTGCCACCGACCGGGGAGCCTCCGCCCCCTCCGGGGCGGGGGCGGGGTAAGGACTCCTTACCCCACAACTTGCTCCGGCAGGAGCCCGATCACGGTCACGCTCCAGTCCCACCGTGGTGCGGTCCGGCCCGGTGGCGGTCACCGGCTGGCCTCGGTGTCCTGCTGGCGGATCTCGCGGACGAGGTCCTCCACGAAGTCGAGGGCGAGGACGGGGTGGTGGAGGGTCCAGGGGTGCGAGTGCCGGCCACGCTGGACGCTGCGGGTGCCGTCAGAGCCGGTTTCGATTTGATGGAGGTGACCGCGCTGATGCAGGACGGCGAGCCAGGAGTCCGCCTCGGCCCAGGTGGCGGGGGTGGTGCGCATGGTGGGGTGCTCCCGTTCGAGTGTGGTTCGGGTGGGTGACCGGCCGGGGCGACCGGGTCGGTCACCCCGGCGGTGCGGTGTCGGTCAGTCCCGGCTGGTGGTGACCGGCTGACCGTGCTGGGCTCGAAGCTGGGACATCAGCTGGGTCAGGGTGTCGCTGGACAGCGGGATCTGCTGACCTCGGATCGCCTGGGCGACCACCTTGCGGGTCAGCTTGTCCTCCTCCTTGACCGCCTGCCGGGCAATCTTCAGCAGGTCCTCGGTGTCCAGGTCAGTTCGGCGGTCACCATCCCGGTCAGCGACCTGCGGGACGGTGACCGAGGCCTTGACCGGCTGACCGGTGACCTCGGCGATGCTGACCTGCTGGGCGGTGACCGACCCGTTGTCCGCCGGTCGGTTGGTGACCGGCCGGTCGGTGTCCGGGTGGCCGCCCAGGTCAGAGGGCTTGGTCAGGCTGACCGGGCTGACCGGGGTCAGCGGCGGCTGCGGCGCTGGGGCGGTGACCGGGCGGCTGACCGGGGCGGTGACCGGGTGGCTGACCGGCTGACCGAAGGCGGGGTGATCGGCGCTGTCCTGACCGGCGGTCGGCGCCACCGGCCGCCCGGTCAGTCCGGCTTCCTCCGCAGTGGCCTGACCGGGGTCGGGGGTGACCTGACCGAGGTCGGCCTCGGCCGGTCGGTCACCGTGACCGACCGGCTCAGCGGGGCTGACCGGTCCTCGGGCGATGAGGATGTAAAGGTGGACGGCGCCGGCCAGGGCGAGCGGGGCGATGGTGGACAGCACCGCGACCACCATGTCGCCCAGCCGAAGGCCGGAGGTGGTGTTCTGCTCGTTGAGCCGGACGGCGTGCAGGGCGTTGGCCCACAGGCTCGTCCCGGTGGCCGCGCCGAAGAGCGTCCACACGTAGATCCGGGCCCGCAGCGGTGCGGTGCGCAGGACCAGCAGTGCGCGGACGCCGTAGGAGATGAAGCCGTCGACGATAATCGGGAAGAGGTAGGTGAGGAAGCCCCGGACGTGGATGGCGACGGCCATCTGCTGGAGGGCGGAGAAGCTCAGCGCGCAGCCGGAGGCGCCGAGGGCGATGACGACGGCGCGGTCCCAGCCGGTGACGTGGGCGGCGGTCGGGGTGGTCGCGGTGGTGGTGCTCATGCGGCCGTCCCGAAGTCGTCGCGGCTGAGCTGCTCGGTGGCTCCCTGGTCGGCCCAGGCGGCGCGGGCGGCTTCCTCGGCGATCTGCCGGTGACGGATCGCTCGGCGGGTCTCGCGATAGAGCTTGAGGGCGTGCTCCGGGCTGATCTTGAGGAGCCAGGCGAGGCGTTCGACCGGGACGTCCTGGCGGTAGCCAGCGAGGACGACGGCGCGGCGTTCGGCTCGGGTGAGGTGGATGTCGCGTCCGGCGAGGGTGGCATTGACGCGGCTGTAGTCGAGGCGTTCGGCGATCTTGGTGTGCAGGGGTTCGCGTTCCTCCTCGGTGAGGCCGCCCCGGATGCCATGGGTGTCGCCCGTCTCCAGGGCGGCGTCCAGGCAGACGCGGGCGACCGGGCACTGGGCGCACAGCGCCTTCGCGGTGGCAATCTTGTCGGCGTCCTCCGGCCCCGGGAAGAACGTCTCGGGGTCGACGGGGTTGTACTCGGTCGGGGTGCAGACGGCCTGGTCCTGCCAGGTGTGGTCGCCGAGCGAGCGGTGGCGGGCAGGGCGGGTCGTGGTGGTCATGCGGGGTTGCTCCGATCGCTATCCGCGCGCGAGGTCGGCGTCGGCGGAGAGGGCGCTTTGGTCGGTGAAGGTCGGTTGGCTCGCCGTGGGGCGGCCGGGCGCTGCGGCGGTCAGGCGGCGCGCTGGAGGCGTCTGCGGTCGACCGGCTCGAACTCGACCCGGGTGGTCATCTGGGCGAGCCGGGAGGTGACGCGGTCACCGAGGTGGGCCTTGAGGTCCCTGATCGGCAGGTTCGTGGTGATCAGGGTCGGGCGCATGTGGTTGTAGCGGCGGTTGATCAGCCGGTACGTCTGCTCTTCGACGAACTCGCTCGACTTGGCGGCGCCGAGGTCGTCGAGGATCAGCAGCGGCACCCGGCTGTAGGCGGCGAGGACCCGCTCGGCGTCGGTGTCCGAGCTGGGCCGCAGCTCCGCGTAGAGGTCGGCGGCGGTGGTGGCGCGCCAGCGCACCCCGATGCCGGCCTGCACGAGGGCGCGCACAGCGCCGTACGCCTCGTGGGTCTTCCCTGCGCCGACGACCCCGGCCATCAGCAGGCTGGGGCCGGTGGTGACCTGGCGGCGGGCGCCCAGGCCCGGAGCGGTGGCCTGGGCGGCCACATGCCGCACCCAGGTGAGGACCTGCGGGTTCGTGGCGAGCGCGTCGCGGTAGCGCGGCGGCAGCCCGGCGGACAGCGCGGCCTCCGCCGAGTAGGGCTCCACCTCGTCGGGGAGGGCGTCGATCGTGGTGTGGTCGATGCCCCGGGCGGCGAGGATGCGGGCCATCCGGTCGAGCACCGAGGGGGCGTCAGCGAGGGTCTGCGGGTCGCGGTGGGTGCGCATCACAGCTCCTCGGCGTAGGCGGCGGCAGCGTCGACCGGGTTAGTCCACGCCTGGTGTGCGGGCACGTTAGGCCGGATTCCCGGCCGCGCCAAACCGGCGCCTCGTGCGTTCATGGCGTCGTTGACCAGGCTCGGCAGCCGGGACGGGTGGCCCTGGATCTCGACGAAGCGCCGCAGCCCGGCGCGGACGTGGTCGGGAGCGATGCCTTCGTCCAGCAGGGTCTTGACGACCTTGCCGAGGTGGCCGAGGACGCTGCCCGGCGGGCGCTCGGTGCAGGCGGCGACGTACTCGCCGATCAGCTGGTTCGCCGAGACGGTGTCCGCGTCAGGCGCCTGGCGCCCCGTAGGGAAAGAAGATCCAGGATCCAAGATCCTAGATCCAGGCGCCGAGCCCTCGTCGAGGCTTCGGCGAACCTTCGGGGAGGTTTCGCCGAATATGGCCTGACCTGCGGTTTTTCGAGGGCTCGGGACCGGCTTACCCTCGGTGCCGACCGCTGTGTCCGTTACTGGGGCAGCGGTGGGGGGCGTCTTCGCTGCGGGTACAGCGTGGGGCTCGTTCTGCTGTGGGAGGGCTGCCGGAGTGTTCGCCGAGGTTTCGCCGAATCCTCGGGGAGCGTTCGCGGCGTCCTCGGCGACCGTTCCCGGGGCATCGGCGAGGGCGGCCCGCTGGATGCAGGGGCCCTTGCAGACGCCGCACCGCTCCGGCTCGCAGTGCGGGCACGCGGGCAGCCGGGACAGGCTGGGCTTGTCGATCTTCTGGTGGTTGCGCCAGGTCGGGTAGTGGAAGTACCGGCGGCCGTCGCAGCCGGTGTACCGGCAGATGGCGTCGACGGAGGCGAGCTGCCGGAGGTGGTCCTCGACGTCCGTGCGGCTCACCTCGTCGCGCAGCGGCCAGATGAGGCCGTAGACGACCGCCGCGTTGTCGCGGTGTCTGCCGTGGTCGTCGGCGTGGTTGGTCATGCCGAGGAAGGTGAGCACCGCGGGGATGGACACCTCGGCGAGCGTCTCGCTCACCCAGGTCTCCGGCTTGATGGAGCGTATTCGCGCCATGTCAGCGGCCCCGGACCGGCGTGTGGTCGGCGGCGGTGAGCTGCCCGGTGGTGAGGTCCAGGATGTGCGGCCTCGTCCAGTCGGCGTCCGGGTGGGCCCGGACGACCCAGCGTGCGACGACCCGTCGGGCGACGGGGCTCAGCCGGACCGGGCGGCCTGTGGCGTCGGCGGCGCGGGCGTAGGCGTGGGGCCACTGTGTCACCGGGTCCGTGAAGCCGACGGCGACCTTGGCGGCGCCCGGGATCATGTCGGCGAGCTTGGCCGCCAGGCGCGGCCGGGTGTCCGGGGTCGGGCAGGTCGGGGTTCCGCTGGGTATGGCGGGCATGCGATACTCCGTGCTTCGTAGGAACGTGCGCGGCGGTCTCGTGCGAAGAAGTCCCGCGTGCACGTGGTAGTGAATCGGCGCCTCTTGGGGCGTCGGGCCCGGCGTCCAGGAGTTGGTAGCTCCAGGACGCCGGTCTCATTTCAGCGGGCGCTGAGCTGGTTGCTCGCGTCCCGGTCCGCCGGCCTGCTTGCGGCGGGAGCAGCACCATAGGGGCACCGCGCCGACAGATCCAGCGTGTTCTCCGTGCGGCCTCGTCGGCGGCGCACCCGGTTCTGTGTCACGGCCCGTGGCCACCGGGCGGCGTCGTTCTCGTAGGCCTCCCGGCTCGCAGTGACCATCCGTGGCCGCCATGCCCGCAGGCATTCTCACTCGCGGTGATTCCGCCTGATTCGCGAGACCTCTGGACGACGGGCTTCACCGGTGGTGACCGAGCCCGGATTCAGCTGAAGCCTCATAACCTGATCCCCCATCAATAATGCGCGGCAAGCCCTTGCCGCAGGGAAGACATTAAGTAGCGACCCGAACACGGTCAAGAAATCAAGGGGATCTACGCGAGTAGGACCAGGGTATTTTCGGAGACTGAGAAATGATCTCCACCAGGCACCCAAGCAACACTCCGCAAGCGGAGCAGTGAGCGACAGCAAGGCCTTCACCTTGCATTCTCACAGTGAGCAACCATCTGGATTCGGCCACGGAGCGTCACGTGACGAATACCACTCGCCATGTCGCCGTACACGCCTCCCCTATATGCGCAGCGGATTCTGCATTTTTGCGCCAGGTATATTCGCTGTCCGAGCGCATCACCGAAGGGGCGCTTCACCGAGAATCCACCGTGCAATATTTAGGTTTGAACAACATGCGTGCAATAGCTGTTCGGGAGTTCGGCGGCCCTGAAGTCCTGGAGCCGACCGAGATGCCCGAGCCGGAGCTCCGCCCCGGCCACCTTCGTCTCCGCACGCGGCTGGCCGGCGTGAACTACGCCGACATCCACCTGCGCGAAGGCTCGTACCCCGCCCCCATGCCCACCCCGTTCATCCCGGGCAACGAGGTCCTCGGCGTCGCCGAGGACGGGCGCCGCTACATCGCGCTCAGCCGCGGTGGCGGATACGCCGAGACCGCCCTCGTCCACCGCAAGCTCGCCTTCGAAGTCCCGGACGATATCGCCGACCACGACGCCGTCGCCCTCACCCTTCAGGGCAACACCGCGTGGCACCTGCTTTTCACCGACCTCCGGGTCACCGCCGCCGACACCGTGCTGGTCCCGGCGGCCGCCGGCGGGGTCGGCTCGCTCGCCGTCCAGCTCGCGAAGCACGCGGGTGCCAAGGTCGTCGCCATGGCCTCGAGCGAGGAGAAGCGTCGCACCGCCACCGCCCTGGGGGCGGACGCCGTCGTCGACTCCTCCAGCCCCGAGCGCCTCACCGACCGGATCCTGGAGGCCGCCGGCGGTCCCGTGTCGGCCGCCATGGAGATGACCGGCGGCGACGTCTTCCACGCCACCCTCGCCGCCCTCACCCCCCGCGGGCGCCTCGCGGTGTTCGGCGCCGTCACCGGCGCGGAGGGGCTCGTGCCGATCACCAGCCTGCTGGCCGGCTCCAAGGCCGTCAGCGGCTTCTGGCTGCCGAATCTCTATCCCTCCCGCACCCACCTCAACGACTCGATGTCCGCGCTGTTCGCGGCGGTCGCCGACGGCTGGCTCAAGCCACTCAACGGCCCGGTCTACAAGCTCGGCCAGGCCCGCCAGGCCCACCACGACCTCGCCGCCCGTCTCACCAGCGGCAAGGTCGTGCTTGACCTCGACCGCTGACCACTCGGCCCGTCGAGCTGCCCGTACACCCGCACCCGACGGGTTACCCCGGCACGCCCCCATCGCGCCGTCGCCGGACGGCGCGACGACCTCCGGAAGCCACCCATGACCCTCACCAGCACCACCACGTCCGACGCCGTGCCCGCTCAGCACCAGGACGCATCGTCGAGCAAGCCGCCGTCCTCGCTCGCAGCCCGCGCCTTCGCCGTCCAGGCCGCCTTCACCCAACTCCCCGGCGAGGTCCACTCCCTGCGTGCCATCGCCGGCGCCGCCGGACTCGACGACGCCACCACCCACCGCATCCTGAAGACCGGCGTCACCAACGGCACCTTCGAACAGGTCGGCCGGGGCCGCTACCGCCTCGGCGCCGGCACCGCCCGCGCCGGCGTCCAAGCGATGACCCACTCCCCCAGCGCCGCCTCGACCCACACGATCCTCGAAGGCCTCCACGCCACCACCGGCGGCCTCGCCCTGCTCTACGTCCTCTCCCCCTTCGGCGGCGCCAAGCGGCTGTGCACCGACTACGTCATCGGCGACCTCGACCCCGCCGAGGTCGGCATGTCCGCCGAGGACGTCGTCTCCGTCTCCCGCTCCCTGCGCACCGGAGCCTCCGGACGCGTCATCCTCGCCCACCTCCCCCAGAGCATCTGCGATCTGGTCCTCGCCGAGGAAGTCCCGCCCACCGCCGGCCCCGGCGTGATCCGCGACAACGATGCCCTCTCCGCGTCCCTGGATGAGATCCGTCGGCTCGGCTTCGGCGTCGGCCGCCAGGAATGCATGCCCGGCTGGGACTCCGTCGCGGCCCCGGTCCTGTGGCACGACTCCATCATGGGCGCCGTCCTCCTGCTTCGGCGAACCACCGAAATGCCCGCCGACCTCCGCCCGTTGATCTACCACACCCGTAAGGCGGCCGAGAGCATCAGCGAGCTGACCACGAGCCCGCTCGCCGCCGCGATGTGACCCACGGCAGCCGGACCAGTCGCGTGCTGCCGCCCGTACACCAACCGGGCGGCAGCACGCAGCAGCCCCGCCCGCCTGATCCGCCGGGACCGTGCCACGCAGCCCCCGCGCCAATGCGACTGCCGACAGAAGGACATGGTCTTGTTTGTCACATATTGTGCATACATGTCTTAGATGGGCTGCCGCCCGGAACGCAGGCGGGCCACGAGAGGATGGGGTCGTGTCGTGTCCGACAGTGCCGAGGCGATCCATTCCCGGCTTGCCGAGCTGATCGCACCGACGGCCCACAGCCAGGTCATCGATCTCGGCTGCGGTTCCGGACCGACGCTTCTCGCGCTAAGCCGGATGGCTCCCCAGGCCACGCTGATCGGGATCGACAGGTCTGTCACGTTCCTGAGGCAAGCGCGGCAGGAGCTCCAGGCGCACCGCGGTCCAGTGGTGACGCTTGCAGCGGACCTGCGTACCCCGCTTCCATGCGGGGACGAGAGCGCAGACATCGTCGTTTCGTACAACACCATCGAGTGCTTGCCTCGCCCGGAGCGGATGCTGGTCGAGGTCGCACGGATCCTGAGGCCGGGCGGGCGGGCGATCCTCGCACACGTCGACTTCGACTCCCTGGTGATCGCCGGCGCGGATGCAGACCTTGATCGACGGCTCTGCCACACCTTCGCGGACGATGCGCAGAACTGGATGGATCACGCGGACGGGCGGATCGGCCGGAAGCTCGGGCTGCTGCTCGCACGGAGCCCGTTGAGGCTGGTGAGTATCGAACCGTTGTTGACGTGGTCGACCGAGCTGTCAGGGCACGCGGCCGACCGGATCAGCGAGGTCCGGAAGGCAATGTTGTCCGCCGCCAGGCACGGTCGGGGGTCGGTCAGTACGGCCGAGGTCGAGAAGTGGTACGCGGCGGTGTGCGAGGCAGACCGGCTGGGCGGATTCTTCTTCTCGGAGCTGGCTTTCATCGCGGTCGCCGAGCGTCCTCGTAGTGAGCGGTTGACCAGCGACGTCGATCCGCAGATACGGGACGGCGTTCTGCCCGGCCCTGATAGTGGCTGCGCACCGGGCCGTCCCGCTGGCGCATGACGGTCATCCACTACTCAGTACCGCCCCGTAGGACGCTGTCGGCGAAGGTGCAGAGGGCTTTCACCGAGACATCGACGAAACCGGTGGTGGTTAAGGTGAGCTCCGGGTACTCGGGTTCCGTCCAGGAGAGCTCGGGTGCGTCAGGTGCGGGGTTCGCACGGTAGGCGGGTGAGGGTCGGAGGGCGTCGCGGGCGTACCGGAGTTCTTCGGGTGCGCGAACGTGGATGAGGTGGAGTCGCTGGCCGAGGAGGTCGGCGGCGAGCTGTCGTTCCACTGGCGTGGAGGTCACGAGCGTGACGATGCCCACGGCGTGTCGACTGGCGGCGTGCGAGAGCGCCTCGATGGTCGCAATGCGGTCTTCTCGGGACCAACCGAGTTCGCGCAGGATTCCGGTGGCCCGTTGCTCATCGGCGTCGTAGAGACCGCAATCGTGGTGCTCGGGTTGGAGGTGGGTGCGGAGTCGGCGGGCGAGGGTGCTCTTGCCGGAGGCCGGCAGGCCCATGAGCCAGAAGACCGCAGCGGAGCGTGACCGGTTCACGCCGAATAGCCCCATTTCTCGCACCAGTGCTTGAGCAGCGGTGGGGTCGTCGCAACGGAGGGAGGCGGGGTGGCGTCCTGGATGCGTCCGGAGATGATCTGGGGGGACCAGTCGCCGATGCCGTAGATGAACGGGCCGTGGTCGTGGCGCCCGTAGTCGAGCATGGTCGGCTCCCAGGGGATGCTGATGTACTTGCACAGCGCCTTGCAGATGGCCTCCGGCTCCGCGGTCAGCTGTTCGTAGGTGACGCTGATGGAGGTGGGGACGTTGGCGGCGGCCTCGTCGAGGGCGGTGGCGAACTTGTCGACGGTGACGGCGGCTTCGGCCAGATCGGTGGCGTCGCCTGCGCGGCGGATGGAGTCGGCGATGGCCACCGGGTGGCGGCGCAGGATGATGTAACGGGCGTCGGGCCAGCAGTCGACGAGCCGCTGCCAGATGAAGACGTTGCCGGGGGACTTATCAGCGAACACGGTCTTGCCGGATTCGGTGAGTTGGCTGTGCAGCAGTCGATCCCACAGCAGGTGTTCGAGGTCCTGGCGCTCGTGGTTGAGGGTGCGCATGGCGAGGTCGGTGAACTCGTCGTCGACCGTGACGGTGAGGCCGCCGAGGTGGAGTTCGTGCGGGGCGTGGACGTCAGGGTGGGAACCGAGCAGGCAGCGCAGCAGGGTCGATCCCGAACGGATCGGGGACAGGATGAAGACGGGTGCGGGGACGAGGCGGTCGTCAGGCACGGAACTCCTCCTTCGCCTGCTGCTCGCGTTCAGCGAAGACGCGCAGGCGGGTCGCGAGGTCTCGGCGGTAGTGGGCTGAGCCGGGAACGGTCTTCTCGTCGCAGTGGAAGACCCGAAGCGAGAGTTGGTGAAGGTAGCCGATGCCGGGCCCGGCCGGGTGGGCGAAGGTGTGGGAGAGCCAGTCCTCGTAGTTCATCCAGCTCTGGCCGTCGTCGTGGAACCGGTCGCCGGGGATGCCGCCGGCTGCGGCCATGACGGGCCGTGCCCGGTGGGTGTCGTAGATCAGGAAGTGGGAGGAGACCCGGTTGACCGAGCGCGTATCGGCGCTGAGGGCGGGACCGGCTTCTTCGAGTCGCCACTGCCAGCAGTCGTGATCGTCGATGCGCTAGGCGAGGGCGAGTTGGGGGCAGCGGTCGAAGGTGTCGGAGATCTCGGCGAGGACGTCCGTGGCACCCGGATCGCGGAAGGCGACGACGTCGCCCTCGATGGTGATCAGGAAGCGACTCTTGTCGGTGACGAAGTGGGTGTGGATGTTGTTGGCCTGGTCGCCAGAGGCCCGGTGACGGGTGCGCCAGCGTAGCCGCACTTCGTCGAATCCCCAGGTGGAGTAGGCGAGTTCGGCGATTTCTTCGACCGGCGCGGTTTCGGCGCCGTCCACAACGAGGACCAGGTCGTACGGGTGGTGGGTGCCGCGGGTCAGGGCGTCCAGGGTGGTGGGGATGGTGCGGCGCAGGAGTTCGACGTCGCTGTGGACGAGGTAGGCGATGGTGAACGCGGGCGGGTAGGTCACGGCACTCACCAGCCCGCCGGTCCGGTCACGTCCGCCGCCGCCGCCGCACCACCGTCGGACGGCGCCGGGGCGGTGAGGATCGTGCGGGCATCGGTCAGCATGGCGGCGGTGAACTCCTGGGCGAGGTCGAGGATGGCCTGCTCGATCTCCTGCTCGACCTCGTCGGCGATGTGGGGATGGCCGACGCACATGCCCATAACCTGGTACTTGGCAGCGGTGCCGAGTCCGATGCGATCGGCGAGGTCCTGGAGGGCGAAGAGGTCGAAGACCACGGTGCCGCTGCGGTAGAGGCGGTCGGCGAAGGCCGCGGTGTAGCGGGAGACGAGTTCGCGCACCGCGGGGTGAAGTTCCGGTCGGCTGTAGGTCTCCTGGAGGACGTGGGCGACTTGGGTGGGCAGGAAGACGAACGCGCACCGGTAGAAGTCGGACGTACCGAGCATGCGGAAGCTGCCGGTGCGATCCAGCAGGTCGACCATCCTCTGGTAGGTGGCCTGCCGGGCTTCGACGAGCCGCCCGATGCCGTCGGTACCCTGGTGCTTCATCAGGGCCCAGAGCTTGAGTGACTCGAAGCCGCGGGATCCGTAGAAAGGGGTGATCAGCCCGAGGTCGAGGCAGTCGGGGTCCTCGGCGCGGTCCGGGTAACGGGCGAAGCTGCCGAGCGCGGCCGGGTCGCGGAAGAGCGCGTAGCTGGAGGGGTAGGAGACGAACAGGCCCTTGTGGGGGTCGAGGGCGACGGAGTCAGCGCGTTCGATGCCTGCGAGCTGGATCTTGAGTTTCTCGGAGAAGAGCAGGCTTCCGCCGTGGCAGGCGTCGACGTGGAACCACACGCCGTGCAGCCGGCAGAGGTCGGCGAGTGCCTGCAGGTCGTCGATGCCCGTGGTGCGGCAGTTCCCGGCGACTCCGACGACCATGAAGATCCGCTTGCCGGGCGGTGGGACAGCAAGCAGGTGTCCGATGGAACGAGGGTCGCTGGTGAAGTCGGGGGTGGCATCGGCCCACAGCAGCCCGTCCCTACCGAGGCCGAGGGCTTGGGCGGCGGCGAGGTAGGAGAAGTGCTCGACGCCGCCGGCGAGGAGGATCACCGGCTGTTCGGGAAGGGCGCGAAGGCCACCTTGGCGGACCTGGGGGTACGTGTGCGCGAGGGCGGCGGCGATGGCGACGTGGTTGCTCATGTTGCCGCCGGAGGTCCACATCCCGCCGAGCGAGGCGAGTCCCTGGTACTCGGCCAACGGCGTGACCTGGTAGCCGATGAGTTCCCGCAACCAGGTGATCAGCTGGGCTTCGATCACACTGGCGGCGGGCGCGCTGCGGTCGAAGGCGATGAGGTTCTGGTTGAGGAAGGTGGCGACGATGTCGGCCGCGAGAGCGGCGAGGCTGTCGCCCGTGTCCGGGAAGGCGAGGTAGCGCGGGTCGGCCTGGGCGATCGACCAGCGGGCGATCTCACCCAGGGAGCTCATCAGTTGGTCGTCGCTGCTCCCGGTGACGGGGATCGATTCGGAGAGTTGGTCGATGAGTTGCTGGACCGTCGCGTGCCGCAGTACGCGGTGGTCGCGCAGCTTGCCGGTGGCGAAGTCGAGTCCGAGGTCGACCGCGCGGTGCAGCATCTTCCGGCTTTCGCCGACGGGCCGGCTGCTCAGCAGGGCGGGCGGTTGGGGGTCAAGCACGTCCGAACTCCATTCGATACACGCAGCCTTCGCACGAGGACCAGGCGGGGCCCTGGAGGAAGGAGTCCCGTAGGGACCGGTACGGCGGCGAGGTCCAGATCTCGGTCATCGGCGTCTGGTGGATGTTGCCGAGCACGTTGCCCGGGGAGGACTCCATGTGGACACAGCACGGCGTGACATCGCCGTCCTTGGTGATGTAGCTGGCGTCCCACGGCCAGGGGCACACGGCATTCGCAGCGGCCGGGGAGGCGAGGCGGGAGTAGTCGAAGATCGACAACTGCAGACCGAGTTCGTCGGCCCGCGCGAGGCCGACCTCCAGGTGTGGCACGACGTCCCGTGGTGGGAGGGCGAACAGGGACTCGGCGTTGAGGGTCTTGTCCTCGCCCCAGTGGTGCAGGCTCTCCACGCTCACGCGCTTCACACCGTGGTCGGCAACGAAGTTGACGATCGCCGGGAACTGATCCAGGTTCACGGTCGAGAGCGTCACCGCAGCGGACAGCCCTGTCGCCCGGCCTTCGGTCAGCCTGACAGCTTCTCGCAGGGCCGTGCTCAGTTGGGAGAGGCGCAACCCTGAGCGCATCCGACCGAGCGTGACGTCGTCCGCGCCATCGACACTGATGGCGAGCAGCCTGAGCCCGGCGTCGAGGACCGGCCGGAGCCGACGGCGTACGAGCAGGCCATTGGTGTTCGTCGAGGTGAAGACGGAACGGTCGGTGCACAACTGGACGTAGGCGGCGAAGTCACCGACGATCAGTGCCTCTCCCCCGCCGACGAAGGAGACGTGGTCCAGGTCGGGGAGTTGGTCAAGGAGCGCGACGAACACTTCCAGCGACAGGTGGCCACCGCTGCTCTCGTGGACGGCGCGCAGGCAGCCGGCGCAGGCGAGGTTGCACAGGTCGGTGAGTTCCACCTGTAGGTACTGCGGAGTGAGGGTGGGCCGGCCGGGAGTGAGGCCGTAGCGGTCGAAGTCGTCGGTGACGAGGAACTTCTGGAACCGTTCGGGCACCGTGATCGGCGTGTCCTCGGGCATCATCTGGCTACCACCTTCCGGTACACGGAGACGGTCTCGTCGGCGAACAGCTCGAACTTCTGCGCCCGGCGGCCGAACGACGGCGCCCAGGGGGCCGGGTGCTCGGATGCCGTCTCGATCGCCCACGTCCAGGCGGCCGGGTCCTGGTAGTCCTCGACGAGGTGGATGCCGGGGTCGTCGGCGAGGTGGCGCATGGACGGGACCGCCGAGGACCACACGGGAACGCCCAGGGCCCGTGCCTCGTGCGCCACGAGCGGGTGGTTCTCCCACCACTGCGAGGGCACGAGCAGGGCCTGCGCGTCGGCCAGTAGCGGGCCGACCTCGGTGCGCGAGTGCGGGGGAAGCCAGCGCACCCGGGGGTTCGCGGCAGCGTCGGCGCGCATCTGTTCCTCGTAGCTGCCGTCGTCCGGCACGGTCGCGATCACCAGCGGGAGTTCGGTGCGGCTGCTGCGGTAGGCGTCGAGCAGGAGCTGAAGGCCCTTCTCGGGTGAGCATCTGCCCAGAAACAGCAGGTAGCCTCCAGTGGGTCCGCTGGCGGTGAGCGGCGCCCAGCCGACGGGCAGCCCGTAGCGGGCCCGGTCGCGGACGATCTTGCCCATGTCGACGCCCGCTGTTGCCAATTCCACGGCTTGGTGAGGTGTCTGAGTCCACACGGCTTGTACTCGGTCGTTCAGCCAGGCGATGTTCCGTACCCGCCATCGCTCCACGTCGTCGAGAGCGTTCTTGGGGGCGTCGAGGCATCCGACGCAGTTCCGGGATGCCGCGGTCGCGGTGCACTGTGTGCCGGTGGACCGGATGACGAGCTGGTGGTCTGGGCAGACCGCGGTGTAGTCGGTCAGCGTCGCGACGACGGGCACCCCTCGCAGGGACGGAGTGTTCAGGAACTCCAGGCCGATGCGGCTGAAGTGCAGCACGTGAACGACATCGATGGCCGGGCGCGTCGCGAGCACCTGCGCGATGCGTTGGGCCTGCTTCGTCTCCTGGGCGAGCCAGCCGACGGGGTAGTCGTCGGCAAAGGCCGCGGGCACGCTCAGGTACTCATCGGCCGTGCGGCGGTGCGGCGGTGGCGGTTCGCCCGCTGCAAGCCAACTGACGTGCAGGCCACGGGCTTTCAGCGCCTGAGCCAGGTCATCGGCCAGGATCTCCGTGCCGCCGGCGGCGTCGTCCGCGAATCGGTGGGTCGTCAAGAGGATGCGCACCGTTCCACCCCTCAGCAGGTGTTGCCCTGGAGGCCGGCCCAGCGGCCGATCGGGGTGAGCCCGGCGGGCATCCGCCCGTTCACACTGGCCGCTTCCGGGTGCACGGGTGCTTCAGGTCCCGACAACCGCAGGACTCCGGCGCGGGAGCGGTCGAGGAGCGCGAACGGCTCGTGCAGGGTCAGGGCGGTCCAGCCGCCGTCCTCGAAGTCGACGAACACGTTCACCCCCAGCTCGGCCACCAGCTCCTGTGCGGGCAGGGGCACCGTGAGCCGCACCTGCTGGGGTGTCCAGGACAGGTCGACGTCGACGGCGTCCTCCCAGATGGGGTCGGGGTGCGGAACGCGGCGGAAGCGGGCGGTCGGGGCCTGGAGCCACTGGGCGCCGTCGCGGCTGCAACTCAGCTGCTGCTCGCCCGGCCACTGTTGGGCGGCGAGGTCATGCAGGGTGAAGGTGCCCGATCCCAGCGGCTGCAGCCGGACTCGGACGGCACGCACGATGCTGGGCGTGCCCCCGAAGTCCAGACGGACCGCGAGGTGACCGTCGTCGAGCGAGAGCCGAGCGCGCAGGCCTTCCGGGTTCACCAACCCTCCCCGGAGGCGACCCGGCCCAACCAGCGGGAGCACCGCGTCTTCGTTGCCCGAGGTCGCGTGCAGGCGGGCCGCCGGCACGTAGTCGGCCTCGGGGGGTGCGGTCAGGGCCTCGTCGGTGAGCCCGTATGGGGCCGGGAGGGCGTCCAGCACCTCGGGGTGCTTCTCGCGCAGCGTGATGACGAGACGGACCGCCAAGTCGGTGAGGAACCGGATCAGGTCGCACTTGACGTCGTCGGGCTTGGTGATGTCCCCGTTCGCCAGCACGGCCTGGTAGTAGCAGCCGCCGCCGCAGACGTACCGCGACGGGCAGGTGGAGCACCCGTCGCGGTCGTCGACGACCAGGTTGAGGTAGCGGCTGCGTTCGCTGTCCTCGACGCCGGTGGAAGCGTGTCCGATGTGCCAGCCGGACTTCCCGATGAAGTGCGCGCAGGGGTAGAGGTTGCCGTTGGTGTCCAGGTACGTGCCGCTCTTGCCTGCTCCGCACCGGTAGACCTGCGCCGCGCGGTCCTTCACCCGGTAGAAGTACCGCATGAAGAAGTCCTCGGAGTTCAGGGCGAGCAGTCGGGCGAGGATGCCCTCCGGCGGCTGGCCGAGGATGTGCTCGACGAGGTCTGCGTAGCCCCGGCGGAAGGCCGGCAGCGTGGCGGCGTTGAGGGCGTAGTCCTTGTCGTGGGTCGCGTTGACCGGCTTCATGTAGATGTTGCGGGCGCCGACGTCCTCGAAGAGGTGGCGGAAGATCGCGACGAAGTCGGTGCAGTACGCGGTCAGCACCGCGGAGACGCCCATGTCGGGGTGGCGGGCCAGTACCTGGTCCAGGACGGGCCGCACGTGGTCGTAGGTGCCGCCCCGGTCGCCCGTGTAGAAGCGGACCCGGTCGTGGACGTCCTTGGGACCGTCGAGGCTGATGTCCTGGGGCGGGCCGAGCCGGTCGGCGAGTTCGGCCGTCATCGACAGCGTCGCGTTGGTGACCATCGGCCCGGCCCACACCACGCTGACCGGCGACGTGGCCAGGCCCTCCTCCACCAGGGCCTGGACCTCCTCGTGCATGTGGCGCACCAGCATCGTCTCGCCGGCGAGCCCGAAGTCGATCCGGCTGTACCGCGCGTTCTCCTCGCCGAGCCGCTTGCGGTGGGTCGCGAGGCCCTGCACCACCGTCTCCAGGGGGATCGTCACGGGCTTGCCGTCGGCGTGGACCCGGTCGCGGAACGAGCAGTACGTGCAGGCCATGTTGCACTGGTCGGTCAGGGACAACTGGGACTGCGGGTACGCCTCCCGGTAGGCCGTGACCTGGTGGACCGCTTCCAGGCCGACGCACGGGCACGGCTCGCCCGGGGCGGTGATCTGGCCCCCGCGGACGTGGAAGACATAGCCGTCCGCGAAGGAGATATGCGCTGCGTCGCTGGTGGAGAGTGGGATCGCGTCACTGATCACGGTGGACCTCTCGGTCGGGAATGGTGTGGATCGGGGCGGTACCGGAATCACAGGTCTCTTGGGCCGGGCAGTCCAACGCGCTGGCGGAATCGGTCCAGCCGGTCGGCGAGCCGGGCGATCTCGCCCATGTGCTGGTCCTCGCCCGGGCGCGCCAGGCCAGACCTCTCCCGCAGGGCGAACGTGGCATGGACGAGATCGCGCAGCTCGGTCGCGTCCTCTGCGTCGAGCACCTGCGGGATGACGGCGAGCTGCCCCTCAAGGGTCACAGGCATCCGATAGACGTCCGAGGCGGTGAAGGCAAGACGCGCCAACGCGGCCCGGGACTCGAACCACAGGTACTTGGCAGTGCTTTCGCGGCCCTGCTGTTCGTACTGGCTCGGGCGAGCGACAGTACCTGCGGATGGCTGGGGCAGCAAGTCCGTTGCCCAGCCCGGGTCTTGGAGTTCGGAGCCGGGCCGGCGGAGCTCCAACCATTCGTGCAGGTCGCGGCTCGCACGGTTGTCCGCGCTGACGAGGTCACGCTCGGCCGGGCGCGCGGCGGATCCCTCGGCCGCCAGCCCGAGGCAGGCGAGCGCTTCGATCAGCAGGTCCTCCACCGGCCGGTGGCCGTCGGGGTATGTGGCCGAGCTCAGCTCGAAGTCGACATCGCTGCCACGGGACACCACGCCTTGGGCGCACGATCCCCGTAGCAGCAGGTCCAGCTCCTCGTCGAGCCGCAGGACAGCAAGGATGACGGCAGCGAGCCGGCTGGTAATCTCCACAGCCGCCGCGGCCCTCTCGCATGCCGCCGCCCAACCGCTCGTGAACGCCAACCGGTCAAATCGCGCCGCCAGTTGCTCCAACGGCGGCCCCGGCACGGGTATGAGGTGTGTCTCGGCAGCCGAGAACAACGCCAGCATCCAGGCCTGCCTCAGCCCCTCCAACTCCAGCGAAGGAGTGGCCGACTTTTGGCCGGACACCAGGGCGTCCAACCGCCCGAGCAGGAACGCGTAGGCATCCTCGCCGCGTTGCTCGCGCAGGCGCGCGGTCAGCACGCTGTGGAAGACGCCGAGCCCCGCAGGAAGGACATCCTCAGCAAGGTGTCCCAGCGAGGCAGCGCTCGCCGATCTGCCTATACCCAAGGGGAGTTCACTCGCGAGCGTCAGCCTGATCCCGTAACCGCGGACGTCCCGCCGCGTCATGGCCGGGGTCAGCCATCCCGCGAGGACGGCCTCGAATCCATCCAGCTCCACCTCCCGGTCCGGCGCCGAAACAGGGATGCGCTCCCGTAACTTGAGATCGCGCCCGAGCAGGTCGGACCAGGCGATGTCCCACTTCATCAGGGTCAGCCCGTCCGGAGCGGCACCGGCCGGCACCAGAAGCGCGTCCTCCCAGTCGATCAGCACCGTCTCGCCACTCCGGCGGAACATGTTCCGTGGCACGCACCCCGACGCCTCGACTCCTCGATCGAGCAAGGCCACCAGCAGGCCGGCGATGACGGGTACGGAGAGGGCCCTCGCCCCGTCGTCTTCGACGGACAAGCGCGTGCCCAGGTACGGGGAGACCAGCGCAGCCCTCCGCCCGGGCAATGGAACCAGCTCAGGGACGCAGACCTTGACGGTTCCGAACCCGTCGACCACCAATCGGCCCAGACGGTGCGCTGCCTCGGCAGCGAGGGCCCGCTCGGAGCGCGCGGCCTCAAGCGGCCGGAGCTTCGCCACAAGATCACGCCCGCGGTGCTGGAAACGACGCACCTGCCCACCGACGTCTACGAGATCGAGGCCGTCGAAGGCAACCCCTTCGCCTCCCCGGTCGAACAGCTGCCGAATAGACGCCGCAAGCTTCCCCGATTCACGCGCACCCCTCACGACCCTGCTCACCGCACTCCCCTCCCGAGCGCCGCACACAGGCTTGCCACCGTAGCCGCTCCGTCACCGTGCGTTCGATCGAATTCCCAGACTGGATCGCCGCCTTCCGCTAGCGCGCGGACCACGCATAGCGGAATGGCGAGTGCCAGATAGTGATGATCATTCAAGTTCATTGCTCGTTCCTTCTGTTGGCAGCGACCAACGCGGTCGCCGGCTGGACTTAATCGGCCTTCGTCCACGGGGAGCATGGGATAATCAGCGCACGGCGCCGACCGTTCACCTGGTGCGGCTGCTGTGCGACACCCGCGGCTCGTTCGCGGATCCGCCCTCTCACAGAAGTGGTCCTTCGTTCTATGGCTACGGTCACCTCCATCGCCGACGCGCTTCAGCAGCGCCTTGCTCAGGCGATCTCCACTGCGTTCCCCGACGCCGCGGAAGGCGACCCCCAGCTCCGACGAAGCGACCGCGCCGACTTCCAGGCCAACGGCATCATGAGCCTCGCCAAGCCTCTACGGGCCAACCCCCGCGAGGTGGCCACCCGCGTCCTCGAACACGCGCCCGTTGACGAGATCATCACGAAGCTGGAGATCTCCGGCCCGGGCTTCATCAACGTCACCGTCACCGACAGCGCGATCCTGGAGCGCTTGGCTGCTCGTGCTGTGGACACCCGGCTGGGTGTCCACAGTGCCGCCGAGCCCGGTGTCACAGTGATCGACTACAGCCAGCCGAACATCGCCAAGGAAATGCACGTCGGCCACCTTCGATCCACGATCATCGGTGACGCGCTCGTGCGCGCCCTGGAGTTCACCGGCGAGAAGGTCATCCGGCGCAACCATCTCGGCGACTGGGGAACCCAGTTCGGCATGCTCATCCAGTACCTCATCGAGCACCCCGACGAGCTCGGCGACGACACCGAGACTGCCGAGACCGGCCCGTCGATGTCCCGCCTCAACCGCCTCTACAAGGCATCACGAGCCAAGTTCGACAGCGACCCCGACTTCGCCGACCGCTCCCGCCGGCGCGTCGTGGAGTTGCAGGCCGGCGACGCCGACACCATCGCATCCTGGCAAGGCATGGTCGACGAGTCGAAGGTCTACTTCGAAGCCGTCTACGCCCGCCTCGGCGTCCTCCTCGAAGACGCCGACGCGGTCGGCGAAAGCTACTACAACCCCATGCTCGCCGACGTGTGCGCGGACCTCGAAGCCTCCGGCGTCGCCGTCCGCTCCGACGGCGCCCTGTGCGTCTTCTTCGACGACATCAAGGGACCCGACGGCGAACCGACCCCACTGATCGTCCAGAAGAGCGATGGAGGCTACGGCTACGCCACCACCGACCTCGCCGCCATCCGTGACCGCGTCGGCATGCTCGGAGCCAACCAGCTCCTCTACATCGTTGACGCCCGCCAGGCCCTCCACTTCCAGATGGTCTTCGAGACCGCCCGCCGCGCCGGCTGGCTCCCCGACGAGGTTCGCGCTCTGCACCTCGGCTTCGGCACCGTCCTCGGCAAGGACGGCAAGCCGTTCAAGACCCGCTCGGGCGAGACCGTACGCCTCATGGGCCTTCTCGACGAAGCCGTCGACCGAGCCCGTACCGTCGTCTCGGAGAAGAGCCCTCAACTCGCCGCCGAGGAACTCGAAGACCGAGCCAAGCAGGTTGGCATCGGCGCGGTCAAGTACGCCGATCTGTCGACCTCACGCACCCGCGACTACGTCTTCGACACCGACCGCATGGTCTCCCTCAACGGCGACACCGGCACCTACCTCCAGTACGCCTACGCCCGCATCCAGTCCATTCTGCGTAAGGCCCCCGAGGGCGTCACCCCGACCGCCCACCAGGACCTCGCCCTGGAGCCCGCCGAGCGCGCCCTCGGCCTCCTCCTCGACGAGTTCGGCGCCACCATCAACCTGGTCACGGAGACGTTTGAGCCCCACCGCCTCTGCGCCTACCTGCACAGCCTGGCGTCGGCCTACACCACCTTCTACGAGCACTGCCCCGTCCTCAAGGCACCCAGTCGCGAGGTCATGGAGACCCGGCTGCTGTTCTGCCGGCTCACCGGCCAGACTCTCCGCCAAGGCATGGACCTCCTCGGAATCGGAACGCCCGAGCAGCTGTAGAACCGATCTGCGACGCCAGCAGGCTGGCCCAGGACAACTCGTCCCGGGCCAGCCTGCTGGCGTCCGTGCCCAAGTTCTCGGTTCCACGGAGCGAGTCCCCCTGAGCAGTGCCGACAGCGTCGCTCCCTCTCCGCGGCAGCTCTGCGACTGGGTGCGTACAGGCCTCGGACGAGGCAGGCTCCTACAGGCGACGACTCGTGAGCTCCGCGATAGCTTGCAGCACGGACTGCGGCTCGCACAGACTGTCGAGGACGCGGTCTGCCCCGGCTTCGGCAAGTTGGTCGGCCGTGGTGGTGCCGGAGGCGACGGCGATCACGGCGGCTCCGCCTTCCGCTCCGGTCCGCACGTCTTCGAGTGAATCCCCGATGATCACCGTGTTCGAGCGGTCGAAGGCGGTTCCGTGCCGGGCAGCAGCCCGCCGTTGGGCGATGCCTACCAGCGCCGGCCGGTGGGAGTCGTCGGAGGCGAAGCCACCCACGGCCAGATCGACGTACTGGTCCAGGGCGAAGGCACGGAGCTTGATCTCCGCACTGCGCTGCAAGTTGCCGGTGACCACGGTGGGTACGAGGGCCGGATGGGCATCGACTGCTGCGAGCGCGGCAGTCGCGCCGGGCATGAGCAGGCCGTCGGAACGCAGCTGCCCGATCTTGGCGGCAAGGAGTTGGGGCAGCAACTCGACGATCTGCTCTGCGAAGCGCTCGGCGTCTCCGCAGTCGACGTCATTCGCCGCCAGGAGCTCCCGCACCGCCAGTGGCATCGTGCGGCCGGTTCCCCGTTCAGGAAGCTTCGTCGCCTCACGGCCGACGACCTGGCGGAACGCCTCGCGGTAAACAGCGCGGTCGGTCTCGCCGACGTACACGAGGGTGCGGTCGACATCCCACAGAACGAGCACGGTGCTGGTCACAGTCACGACTCCTTAGCCGCCATCACTTGTCGTGATCGTTCTATCAGCTCGTTCGACCGGTGCCCGGAGATGGTCTGGAGGTGCTCCACGGCCTGCTCCAGGTGTTCGTTCAGCCTGACCGACTGGATGTTCGCCGCGAGGTTGAGAGCGGAGTCGGCGGCCGCGAAGCCGCCGTCCCGATCGCCGGCGAGGAAGTGAGCGGAGGCCGCGCGCGAGGCGAAAAGCGCCCGTGTCCGGAGGTCGGCGGCGTTCAGGGTGGAGGCGGCCTGTTCGAAGTGGTCTGCCGCGGTCTTGTGATCACCGAGTTCGAGGTGGCAGCTGCCCGTCTGGCCCAGGATCTCTCCCCGGTTCATCCAGTAGAGCCAGCCCGGGTCCTGTTCGGCCGGGCCGCGCTCGGCCAGCTCTGCGGCCTGACCGAGCGCGCGCAGGCACGACTGCTGCTCCTGGAGCTTGGCATGCCCGCGTGCTTGGCGGGTCAGGAGCATGGCTTCCAGGTACGAGGAGCCGAGGGGACGGATCTTCGCCCTGGCGGCCTGCATCGCGGTCACGGCGTCGCGGGGGTTGCCGACCGAGTAGCTCTGGATGGCCAGGTAGGACAGGGCACCGGCGCCGTAGCGGGGGTCTCCGGAGGCGTGGGCGGCTCGTAGCGCCGCCAGAAGGGCTCGTTGGGCCGCGACGTGGTGTCCGGCGTCGAAATGGAACCAGCCGAGCTGGGTGGCAGTGTCGGCGGCGATGCCGGCCAGGCGCTGCCCTATCTCCTCGGTGTAGCTGGCTGACTTCAACGTCTCGCGGATGACGGCGAGATGGGCGCGGGCGAGGCCGGCGACCATGCCGCTGCCGGAGCTGGCGTCCATGGTGCGCAGGCTGTCGATCGTCCCCTGGAAGCTGTCAGCGAGTGCAGAGGTGACCTGCGCTCCGCCGAGCGCGCGTTCGAGGGGCTCGGCGTCGGCGATGCCCCACTGATGGATGAAGGCGGAGAGGGCGGTTCCGGCGAGGAGCAGGAAGTGACGGCGACTCGGACGCATGGCGGCGGGCTCCCCTCGCATCGCATCGTGCAGTGCCGCCACCATACGGTCGGCCGTCCACGGCCCGACGATGTCGTCATGAGCAGGAGGTGAACTGACGTGCTCTCGTGGGACGGGTGAGGTCGCGGCAGACCGAAGCGGCAGCTTCACCAAGTCGGCTGGGGCACCCACCGCGTCGAGGAACTCGACGATCCGCTCGATGTGGGTCAGCCGTACCCGGCCGGCCTCCAGCCGCGACAGGTAGCCCTGGGTCAGCCCCGTGATCCCCGCCAACTCCTCTTGACGGAGCGGGATGATCTCCCGCAGGCGTTTACTCAACCCGCCGAAGTCCAGTCCGGCGAGGCTGTTGCGCACCGCCGCATCTCTCCAGACCCGCATGGGGATGGCCTCAGTTGATGACTCGGCGATCGTGCGTGCGCAAGGTCCGCACACACTGCCGCTGTCGTTGTACTGGCTGAGCGTGCACCCGCATCGCTCGCATCGCCTTGCCATCCCACCCCTCCCGTCAACGGGAGCCCCGGCCTCCCGTAGGCGACCGTCAAGATCATATTTCTTGGCGAATATGACTACTCGAATGGTCGTCTTCGACACACTCAGGCACCTTACTGCGGCGGCCGGTTGCCCATAGGCGAAGCGATCACATCGCGTGCCGGGCGCACGAGAGTTCCTATGAGCCGGCCGAGTCGCGTCCGCACTCGACTCCGGACCGGCTCAACTCCCAGTAGTTCCTGGACAGGAGCACTCGATCGGCGACTCTGCCGCGCGCACCTCGCACGCTCACGCTTGGAGGACGTTTCATGATCGCCGCGCCGTTCACTCGGCCTCCGGTCTACCACCCTGCCGGGTTCGACGATGGGCTCCGGACCGCGGTGGACGACCTGAGGGCCGGACGCTGGCTGTCGACACAACGGCTACTGGCCAACACGGCACAGCAGATGGGCCTGCGGACTTCTCGGACGCAGGTGCTGGCGCTGGTCGCGGCGCGGTCGACGGTGCTCAGCGACTGGGCCCGCGAGAACCCGGACGATCCGGGGCTGGCCGTCCTGCGGACCCGGGTGTTGGTTGAGCACGCTCTGGCCGCAGCCGCGGCCGGCTCGCCGAAGGCCGCCAGCCTGGAGCGGGAGGCCCGCGAGTCGTGCTGGGCCGCCGCTCAGGCGGTGCCCTTGGACCCGGTGCCGTGGGTGTGCCTTCTCGCCTTGGCCGTCCTGGACCGCGCTAAGCAGCGGCCGGAGCACCAACGTCGTTCATCGGACCCGATGCTTCCGCCCGGACCGTGGGGACTGCTCGACGAAGCGTTGCGGCGCAATCCCGGCAACCGGGAGGCCCACCACCGGATGCTGCGCTACTGGCACCGGGTCTACCGGCCGGCGGCGGCCGATTTCGTGAACGCGGTGATGTCGATGGCTGCGTTCGGGTCGCCGCTCGCCGCCCTGCCCCTGTACCTGTCCGTCGACTACTACCGCAACGAGCCGAGCCGCAACGCGGTCGTGCTCCGGCAGTGGTTGCGTGAGCCGCACTTCTCCCGTGCGCAGCGTGCGTACGAGAGTTGGGCCGTTTCGGAGCCCGGGTCTTGGCCGGTTGTCGACCTCAGCTACCTCGCCCATGCGTTGTGGGCGTCGGCCCAGATGGCCGCCGCCGTCGAGGTCTTCGGGGCGCTGGGCCAGTTCGCGTCCAGGGCGCCGTGGAGCCTGGTCGCCGAGTCGCCGGATCGGGCCGAGGCGCTGCTGCTGACCGCACGGCAGCAGGCCCTCGCCGGCCGGGCGACCGCCCTGGCCTGATCGCCCGCTCTGCCCGTTACCCGCCTTCTCCCCATACGGAGGTCTACCTCGATGTCCCCCGCCCACGCCGCGCCGCCGACCGACGAGGAACGGCTTCGCCAACTCGGCTACGAACCGCGTCTGTCTCGAAGGATGGGCGAGTTCGGCAACTTCGCCGTCGCCTTCAGCGTCGTCAGCATCCTGTCCGGCTGCATGACGATGTTCGCCTTCGGCCTGAACACCGGCGGGCCGGCGGTGATGTTCTGGGGCTGGATCGGCGTCGGGGCGATGGTCCTCTTCGTCGGCCTGGCCCTCGCCGAAGTGACCTCGGCCTACCCGACTTCCGGTGGGTTGTACTTCATGGCGCACCAGCTCGGCGGACCGCGGTGGGGCTGGGTGACCGGCTGGCTCAACCTGCTGGGCCTGATCGGCGGCATCTGCGGCATCGACTACGGCGCCGCCAGCTTCATCGGGGCCTTCCTCAACCTCCAGTTCGGCTACGAGCCCAACCCGGGCAGCCTGTTCGCGATCTTCGCGGCCGTCCTGCTGCTCCACGCGCTGCTGAACCTGCCGGAGGTGCGGCGGGTTTCCGTACTCAACAGCATCTCGGTGTGGTGGCACATCGGCGGCGTCGTCCTGATTGTCGGTGCGCTCGCGATCGTGCCCAGCCAGCACCAGGACGCTGGCTGGGTCGTCGGACACTTCGTCAACAACACCGGCTGGAGCAACCCGATCTACGTGAGCGCGGTCGGTCTGCTGCTGGCGCAGTACACGTTCTCGGGCTACGACGCGAGCGCTCACATGTCCGAGGAGACCACCAAGGCAGCGGTGTCGGCGCCCCGCGGGATCGTCCGTTCGATCTGGGTGAGCTGGATCGCCGGCGCCGTCCTGCTCGCCGGCATGCTGTTCGCCGTCCAGGACTACGACGCGGTCCTCGGCACCACCACCGGCGTGCCGCCCGCACAGATCTTCATCGACGCGCTCGGGACGACCGGCGGCAAGGTGCTCCTGGCCGTGGTGATCGTGGCGCAGTTGTTCTGCGGGAACGCGGAGACGGCGGCGTCGGCGCGGATGGTGTTCGCGTTCTCGAGGGACGGGGCGCTGCCCGGTTCGGCGTTGTGGAGCCGGGTGTCGGAACGTACAGGTACGCCGGTGGCCGGGGTGTGGCTGTCGGTGGGGGCGGCGCTGGTGCTCGCGCTGCCGTCCCTGTACAGCACGACCGCGTACGGCGCGGTGACCGCGGTCAACGTGGTGGGGATGACGCCGGCGTACGCGGTTCCGATCTACCTGCGGCTGCGCCGGGGGCGGAAGTTCCGGCCCGGGCCGTGGAACCTGGGCAGCCGGGGACCCGTGATCGGGTGGATCGCGGTGGGCTGGGTGGCCGTGGTGAGCGTGCTGGTATGCCTGCCGCAGAGCTACCCGGTGACCGTCGACACCTTCAACTACGCCCCGATCGCCCTCCTGGCGGTGCTGCTGCTGGCGTGGGCGTGGTGGATCCGCGCGGGGCGCTCGTACGCCCCGCCGGTCCAGCGGTCGGCCGAGCTGGTCGAGCTGACCGAGGAGGTCGTGTGACCAGCCGCCGACGCACCAGCCGAACGGTGAAGCTGCGAGCCGCCCGATACCGCACCGCTGGCGCCCCGGCGACGGCCTCGCCGACCGGGCCGCTGCGCCAACTGGTGAACGACTTCGGCGTCGAGACGGTACTGCTGGCAGCCGTGGACGCGCAGGGCCGGCTCAAGGGCAAGGAGTTCGACGCGGCCGGGCTGGTGAAGCGGCTTGAGTCCGGGCGGCTGGCCCCGGAGATGTGCGGGTACGTGATCGGCACCGATCTCGGGATGACCGCACCCGCGACCGGGTCGTTCTCCTGGGAGTCCGGGTTCGGTGACATCGGGCTGCTGCCCGACACCCAGCACGCCCGCATGCTGCCATGGCTGCCGTCCACCGCCCTGGTGCTCGCCAATCCGATCAGCAAGTCGTGGCCGCACCCGCTCGCCCCGGTCACCGTACTGGCCGAACAGCAGCAGCGCCTCTCTGGCCTCGGCCTGACCGCGAAGGTGGGCGTCGAGACGGAGTTCGTCCTCTACGAGGGCACGGCCCGGGATGCGGCAGCGGCCGGCTGGCGCGGGCTTCGTCCCGTCACCTGGGACAACCGCGACTACGCGCTCGACCTGCCTGCGCCGGTACGCGAGTTCACCAGGCGATTGCGGCAGGTACTCGCCGAGGCGGGCCTGCCCGTCGAGGCGGTGAAGGCCGAAGGCGCCCACGGCCAGCTGGAGGTCACCTTCCCCTACGGGCCGGTGACGGCGGCGTGCGAGCAGCATCTGCTGTTCAAGCACGCCGCGAGGACAGTGGCCGACGAGCAGGGCCTGACGGCGTCGTTCATGGCGGCGCCGGCCACCGGGGTCGGCAGCGGGATGCACCTGCACGTCTCGCTGCACGACGTCGACGGCCGGCCTGCGCTGACCTCCGCCCCCGAGGACGGGACCGCCCTGTCGGGGCTGGGCGAGCAGGCCGTGGCCGGGCTCCTGGCTGTACTGCCGGTCCTCGGCCCGTTGTGGGCGCCGTACGTGAACAGCTACAAGCGCTTCGCCGACCACTCCTTCGCCCCCTCCCGCTTCACCTGGGGGCGGGACAACAGGTCGTGCGCGGTGCGGGTGGTCGGCCACGGCCGCAGCCTGCGGCTGGAGGTACGGCTGCCCGGTGCGGACGCCAGCCCTTACCTGGCGCTGGCGGCCATCCTGGCCGGGATCCGGCACGGCATCGAGGCCGGACTCAAGCCCCCGCCCGCCACCAGCGGCGACGCCTACCAGAACCTCGACGCCCCACCCGCTCCGCAATCCCTCGCCGAGGCCCTGGCCGCCTTCGAAACCAACGAGCTGGCCGGTGACCTGCTCGACGAGCTGGTCACCGCGCACCTGGCCCGCGTCGCCCGCCTCGACCTGGACCACCACGTCGCCCGCGTCACCGACGCCGAGCTGGAGCGCGGTCTCACCCAGGCCTGAGCCCCGGGTCGGCCGCGGCGCCACACCCCCGGGCCCGCGGCCGACCCGGTTCCACCTCCCACCCTGCCCTCACCTGCTGGAGGACCTTCATGGACACCGTCGTCCAACGCCGCACGCACCAAGGCGTGACCCCTGCTGCCAGTCCGCCGGACGTGCTGACCAGGGCGCACCTGGTCGATGTCGCGAAGCCCGGTATGGAGGGCCTGGCGCTGTGGATGGCCTCCCGTGGCCTGGAGGTCACCGGCAGCATCGATCCCGTCGACCGTGACAGTGCCGCTGCCGCCCGGTTGCGCAAGGCCGGGGTCGACGTCACGGTCGGCTTCGACGCCGGGCACGTCCGGGAGGACCGGAGCTGCGTGGTGTGGTCGGGGGTGCTGGCCGCTCCGCACCCCGAACTCGACCGCGGCCAGCAACTGCGACTGCCGGTTCTCGCCCGGGCACACGCGCTCGCCTCGCTGACCGCGGACTTCGGCCAGCAGCTGGTGGCCGTCGGCGGCAGCCACGGCACCGCGACGGCGGCGGCGGTGCTCGCCGCCGCGCTGGACGACGAACGCACCGGCTGGATCCTCAACGCCCCTACCATCAACCGCCCGCCGGGGCACAGCGGCGACCGTCGCCTGGTGGTGGACCTCTGCCCGGACACCGCCACCCACGAGCCCGCACCCAAGGGGTCCTGGAGCTACCGCCCCAACACCGCGTCCCCGTACCGGCGGCCTCGACCGGAGGTGACACTGATCCTCGCCGCCGCGGGGAACGTGCCGCACTTCGAGGACACGGTCGAGGCCCTGAACTCTCTCACCGGCCTCGCCCACCGTTCCGGCATCGTGGTCCTGCCGCTGTGGGACAAGAGCATCAGGATCCTTCGCGAGAGACTCACCGACCGGCCCGGCCCGAACGGCCCCACCGTGGTGGTGACCGTCGGCCTCAATGAGAGCGCCGATGTGTGGGTTCTCCCGCCTCGGTGGCTTGGCGGTGAGCACCTCCTCGCCCTCCACTACCAGGGTGTGCAGTACCAGTTCATCGTTCCGGTCGCGGGCCGTCACCAGGCCCTGGCGGCGTGCGCCGCCATTGCCACCGCCCTCGTGGTCGGCGAGGACCCGGGGGCTGTGGCGGCGCGCCTCGCCACCTTCCGGGGTGTCGAGCGCTCGCTCACCGTGCTGGGCACGCAGTGCGGCATCACCGTGGTGGACTCCCGCGCCAGGCACCCCCGCGAGGTCGCCCAGGACGTGACGGCCGCACGGATGCTCACCGAGGGGAACGTGATCGTCGCCTTGGAGCCGGACGGCATCGCCCGCACCAGCGCCCATGCCGGCGGCCTCGGCGCCGCCCTCGGCGACGCCGACCACGCGCTGCTGCTGCCGGTCAGCACCCCGCTGACCGCGTACGACGGACCCGACCCGCTGGACGCCGTCGAGCGGGCCGCCGTTCGGGTCCTCGGCCCGGACGCGGTTCACCGCGTCCGCTGCGGCCCGCGCGAATCCGGCCCCGAGCAGCGGCTCTTCGAGATGACGGCCGAGGGCGACCTCGTCCTGGTCGTCGGGACCGGCCAGGCCGAGCGGCTCGGAGCCCTGCTGCTGGACCGCCTCGCGCAGACCGGTGCCCCGGACGCCGACTGCCCGTGAACCGCCCGTCGACCACCGGAGACGTCACCATGACCATCGCTTTTCCCGCCCACACCCTGACCGAGCAGCAGGTTCGTCTTCTCAGCCATATCGCCATCGAGTCCACCGTCCGCATGATCGCGGCCGACCCCGAACTCCCCTGGGAGCCCGCCGAAGTCGACGCCGCCGTCAAGAATCTGCTGATGGCCACTGGCACCCGCACCGCGTGCCAACTCGTCGCCTGGGGCACCGCTCACCGCGTCATCACCGACACCGCGCAGCCCTGCACGGCGCTCACCATTCCGATCTGCCTCCCCCCGCACCTGTACCGGATCCTCGTGGGCTGGGTCAGCGGGCGCACCTCCCCGGAACTCACGGTCGACCTCGATGTCACGACCGCCACTGTGCGTGGCTATGGCCGGGACCTGCGCGTTCGCCTGGGCGTGCACACCCAGGTGCAGGCGAGCATCGCTGCCGTCCTGGCCGGCCTGGTCTACCTCAGCGACATCGACCCCACGTGGCCCGCCGAACCGCTTCACCGCGCCGTGCCCCGCAGGCCGGCCGCATGAACCGCCAGCGCACCGGGGGCAGGGCCGCGATCGGCCTCGTCTGCTTTCTCGTCGGACTCCAGGTCGGGGCCGCCGTCCTCTACCTCGTCCAGCACCGCGCTCAGCTCACCCAACCGCTCTACCTGGCGATCTTCGCGCTCGTCGTCTTCGGCACGCTGGCCGTCGCCGACCGCCTGATCGCCTCGCGCTCCGGGCCACAGCACGAGGGCGGCTCCTCCCAGGAAGACCCGCCCCGGCCGGGCGACTGAACACCTGCTCCACCGCACCACCCCATGGCGGCCGTTTCGGGCCAGGGCCGCACCCCGACAACACCAGAGAGAAGATGAGCACCTTACGACCTGCCGACGGTATCTCGGCCCGCGATCTGGACCGCCACCTCATCAACCGCTCGGGCATCCTCGTTGACGCCAGCGCACTCGTCCAGCTGCCTGCCACCCGTCTGTCCGGGGCCGATCCCCGGCTCCTGGCCATGGGTGCCCCGGCGCCGGCCACCAACCCTGCCCCGCTGCTGCGCCTGCTGATGCGCGCCGGCTCCCTGGCCATCCCCTGTGCCCTGGTCGTCCAGCGGCTCGGCTTCCAGGTGACCGACATGCTCGCTGCGCAGCGCGTCCCCAACGTGTGGTCGGTGTCCGTGAGCGCGGTGGAGCACCGCGAGCTGGGGACCAACCCTTATCGGGCCGCAGCCCTCGCTCTCGGGCAGCCGGTCGGGACCTGCCTCGTCATCGCGACCGGCCAGACGATGCACGAGGCCCGGGCCAGCAGCGCACGCCGGGTACTGCTCAGCCACTCCGGGGCCCTGAAGGTGGCCGCGAAGAACAGCAACGGACTCAGCCGGCACGAGCACGACGTGGCTGTGCAGCTCGCCCTCGGGCACAGCTACGACGGCGTCGCCGAGCAGCTCGGCTGTTCCGCCGGCAATGCCTCCAACACCATGTCGCAGGTGATGCGTCGCCGAGGCTTCGGCGACCGAACCCGTGCCATCGCCGACCTCATCCTCTCGAAGCTGCTCGACACCGCCGAGCTTCGCGCGGCACTGCCCGACGAGCTCCCGGAACTCGCCCCGAGCGACCGCCAGGTGCTCACCCTGCTCGCCACCCACGATGTGCACACCGTCGCACGGATGACCGGCATCAACCAGAACAACATCGGCGGCGTCATCACCCGGGCCACCAACGCCATCGGGGCGAAGACCCGTACCCACGCCGTTGTCATGGTCCTTCTTCTCGGCCGACCCGTCTCGGGCACCGCCTCCGGCCGTGCCCGATGAGGCTGGTCGAGTACCCGGAGCACTACGCCTCCGACAGCAACCCGTCGCTGTACCTGGCATGCTCTGGCACCGGCCGCCCGGGCTGGCAGAACAACGTCATCACCCTCCTGGACTCGGCCAGCTTCACCGGCACCGTCCTCAATCCCCAGCCCGGCACCGGAACGGGAACACCGTTCGGCTGGCAGGAGCACAACCTGCGGCGCTTCAGCGCCGTCCTCCTGTGGCGCCCGCAGGGCGCACAGCAGGTCCGCGACTTCCAGCAGCGATTCCTCCACCGTTCGCGCACCGCGCTGGTCGTCGGCTGCGACCTGGACGACCGCGCCCAGCGGTTCATTCGCGCCGAACTGCTCGGCACCATACCCCGGTTGGCCGTTGCCTCCGGCCTCGCCGCCACCGTGCGCGCCGCCCTCGACCACCTCAACGCCCAGAGCACCGCCCGGCCCTGAGTACCACCACCCACCCGTAGGAACAGCATGCGCACCCCCGCCCTCCGCCCTCACCCCCTCATCGAAGACCTCGCCCTGATCGGCAACACCGCCACCGGCGCCCTCGTGCGCCGCGACGGGACTGTCAACTGGCTATGTCTGCCCCGCTTCGACTCCCCTGCCGTCTTCGCCGAGTTGCTCGGCACCGAAGAACACGGCTTCTGGCGCATCGCCCCGGCCACGGACGGCATCCCGCGACCGTCCGACCGGCGCCGTTACCGCGGCGACACCATGATCCTGGAGCAGGAATGGGTCACCCCGAACGGCATCGTCCGGGTGACCGACTTCATGCCCTGCGGCCCCCAGGTCCCCCAGGTCATGCGGATCGTCGAGGGACTCAAGGGCACGGTGGCGATGACCTCGCTCTTCCGCCCCCGTCCCGGCTACGGCGCCAACAGCCCGCTCATCACCCGCACTGCGCGTACCGGAGCCCCTCGGCTGTGCGCCACCACCTACCCCGACACCTACTGGCTCGACGGCCAGCACCACACCGTCACCGAAGACAGTGCCCGCGCCGACTTCACCATCACGTACGGCGTGTACACCACCTTCACCCTCACCTGGCAGCCCTCACACCTGCCCACCACCCCGACCATCCGCAGCGCCCGCGCGGCACTCGCACGTACCGAGGAGTTCTGGCGCGAGTGGGCGTCCCGCGGCACCTACCGGGGGCCCGACCGCGACGCCGTGGTGCGCTCGACGCTCGTCCTCAAGTCGCTGTGCAACCCGGGCGGCGGGATCGTCGCCGCGCCGACCACCTCACTGCCCGAACAGATCGGAGGCGAGCGCAACTGGGACTACCGCTACACCTGGCTGCGCGACGCCTGCCTGACCGCCACCGAACTCGCCCGCCTTGGCCACACCGAGGAGCCAGAGGCCCTTCGCGACTGGCTGCTCTGCGTCCTGGGCCGCGACGTCGAGAACATGCAGATCATGTACGGCCTCAGCGGTGAAACCGACCTTGCCGAACGAACACTGGACCACCTCCCCGGCTACGAGGGATCCCGGCCGGTCCGGGTCGGCAACGGCGCCGCCGGACAGCTTCAGCTTGACGTCCCCGGTGAGATCGCCGACTTCCTGCTCGCCGCCGAGGACGCCGGCCTGCCGCCCTCGCGCGACGCCGACGCGATGCTGCGCGCCCTCGCCCGCTTCGCCGAGGACCACTGGCGCGAGCCCGACGAGGGCATCTGGGAGATCCGCGGCCCGCGCCGGCACTTCGTCCACTCCAAGGTCCTCGCCTGGGTCGCCACCGACCGCACCATCACCCTGCTGCGCCGCCGACCGGACACCACACCGAAGGAACTCGCCCGCTGGGAGCGACTGCGGCAGGAGATCCACACGGACGTCTGCGAGAAGGGCTACGACCCGGAGCGCAACACCTTCACCCAGTACTACGGCGGCAAGGAGCTGGACGCCTCACTGCTGCTCATCCCCCAGGTCGGCTTCCTGCCCCCGGACGACAAGCGCGTGATCGGCACCATCGAGGCGATCCAGCGCGAACTGTCCACCGACGACGGCTTCGTGCTGCGCTACCCCACCCACGACGAGTCGGGCAACAACGTCGACGGCCTCTCCGGCCACGAGGGCGCCTTCCTGGCCTGCTCCTTCTGGCTCGCCGACGACCTCGCCATGATCGGCCGCGTCCAGGAAGCCCGCGAACTCTTCGACCGCCTCCTCACCCTTCGCAACGACCTGGGCCTGCTCGCCGAGGAATGGGACCCCCGTCTCAAGCGCCAGGTCGGCAACTTCCCGCAAGCCTTCAGCCACCTCGCCCTGGTCGGCACCGCCCTGCGACAGACCGACGCCGTCCACCTACCCGCTCAACGCACCATGCCCGCCGGCGCACCCCCCGAGCGGGACCTGGGGACGTCCACAGTCGCGGGGGTCCGGCAGAGAGCTGGCCTATGAGCACTCACATGCCGCCCGTGTCCAACGTCATCGGCAGCGCCCGGACCTGCCCCGTGGTCCGGGCCGGTTCGAGCGGCCCGGCCCTCCCCGAGCACGCCAAGCCCTCCGGGTCACGGGCACCGCACGGGCAGCGGATCGGCTGCCCTGGCACGGCGGCCGCCAGCAGGAGAGCAGCCCGTCGATCGCAGGTTTCCCCAGGTCAACACACCCGTCCGCGCGATTTCAGTGGGATGTCAGGCAGCGCCGGGGCAGGCAGGCGGGCTCCGTCGTAGCCGTACACCTCACCGAATCGGGAACCCTTCTCCCAATTCGTTCGCGCCTGTACGATCTCCTCACCGGATCGGCCGATGAAGTTCCACCACAACAAGCGGATCCAGGAAACTGGCAGAACGAAAAACGCCTTACCTTGTCAGAATTTTCAGCAAAGGTCGGCAGTAACTCACGCCCACCCTGCCGGGGGTGGTGAACTCGACGGCATCAATTTCCATTGCCCCCGCACGGCGCTCGTTCACCGAACCGAGATCTTTCATTACGCCGTTCAGCGACTCGGCGAAATCCCAGGACGATGTGGCAAACTCAAATACTCCAGCATCTGGAAGATTCGGGAAACGAAACAGCACCCTGGCATGCGGCCGAGGCCCTCGACCAGACCTGGCTCGCATTCGCCGCTCGTCCCAGGAAGACGGGCAGCCGCACCTGGCACCTGGCTTCATCGAGCCAACGACGTGGCGACTATCGCAGTAATGGACGACCCGCCCCGACACCTGTCGCCTCAGAGTCAGGGACACCGACTCCATCCCGTCGATAACAATATCGAGGCTGGCCGCTGTCACCACTACATCAACTCCGGAGCTGAAGTCAGCCGCTTCCAGGGAACCATCGAATGCCTTACAAACAGCCGTGGCAGTCGATCGATCATGGACGGCGAGCTCCCATGACGGGGCGGCTGCGTAATTAGCTGGCTGCCGCATACGAAGATGCCCCGCGAACTCGCAGTCGGCACCTTGGGGCCCAGCGGCAGCACGGTGTGAACAGGTCAGCATGGCGGTTCTCCAGGACTCGCGGGCGAAGAACCCACTGTCCCGACCGTTACCGATTTGGCCCCGCCGAAGCCGTGCGGTATAGACCGGTCCAACCGACGTACGTCCCGCAGAACACCCGCCCTATCGCCAGCGGATACTCAGGCCCTTCAGCCCGTTCTGGAAGTTGGAGACGAGCCGGGTCGGCGGCACGCTCGCAGTGAGCTCCAGATCGGGCAGCTCGGCGACGATTCGCCGGAGCAAGGCCGACATCTGGATCCTGGCTAGTTGCGCCCCAACGCAGAAGTGCGGGCCGAAACCGAAGCTGACGTGATCGTTCGGCACGCGGGCGATGTCCAGGCGATCCGGATCTGAGAAGACCGATTCATCGCGGTTGGCAGAAGCGTGATACACAACCACCTTGTCACCGCCACGGATCAGCTGCCCACCAAGCTCGACGTCTCGCGTAGCCGTGCGCCGAAACTCCAATACAGGCGGCCAGAATCGAAGCAGCTCATCCACCGCTGAAGCGATGAGACCCGGCCGTCGGCACAGCAGGCGATATTGGTCGGCGTGGGTGAGCAAGGAATGCAGCCCACCCGGCAGACCGTTACGCAGAGTCTCATTACCGGCAACGCCGAACAGAAAGAACATCGTCTCGAATTCTGCGACACTCAGCCCGGCTTCCCGCATGCGGGCCACGATGCTGCCGGGCGGCGGCTGCTCCGCGAGGACGTGCGCGTAGGCGAACATGTCCGCGAGTGCGGCCCGCGAGCGCGGGTTGATAGGCCGACCGTCGGGGGTGATACGAGCCTCCGGGCGGTGGGCCAGCGCGGCGCGGCCCAGGTCGGTGAGCCGGGACGGGTCGGCGGTGCTGGAGTGGGCGTAGTCGGGGTCCTGGTAGCCGATGACGCGGTTCGACCAGTCGACCAGCAGCTGCCGGTCCTGCTCCGGCACGCCGAGGATCCGGGCGAGCGTCCACACGGGCAGGTCGGCGGCGAGCGGTACGAAGTCGGCTTCGCCCAGCGGGCGGATCGCAGCGATGAGTTCGGCTGCGCGGGCCTCGATGGCGGCGGTCAACTCCCGGAGCGCACGCGGAGTGAAGGCGGCGGCAACGGCCCGGCGTAGCCGGGAGTGGTCGGGCGGGTCCTGGTTGAGCATCATGGTGCGGGTGAAGTCCAGGTCGGCCAGGGTGTCCGGGTCCCGGATCTGGGTCGCGCCGAGGTGCGAGGAGAAGTCCTCCGGGCGGCGCAGCACCTGCTTCACGTCCGCGTGCCGCAGCACCGCCCAGTAGCCGGGCCCGGGCGGCCACTCCCCCACCGCCGGTTCCTCCACCCAGCACACCGGGGCCGCCGTCCGAAGTTCCCGAAACAGCTCGTACGGCACACCCTCGGCGTAGGTCTCGGGTAGGAAGATCCGGTTCACCTGCGCCTGATCGAAACCCATGCCGGCCGACCGTACGCCGCGCCGCGGCAGCCCGCCAGTTTCTTGGAGCCGGTCCACCCTAGGGGCGGCGAGAATGTCCTGATCATGCATCGTCGTCCGCTCGACCTCCGTGTACCGCACCACCGCCCAGGCCCCCGGCACGACCGCCCGCAGCTCCGCGACAACCCGTACGGCACACCCTGCGCGTACATCTGCGGCGGAACAGCGAACCGCGTCCTCTCGGTCCACCGTCACACCGACCCGCGTCCCAAGCGCAACGGCCCGGGCCTGAACCGCTCCCGCACTCCTCGGGCGTGTCCCGCGCTCCCGGCCCGGATGGTGGTGTATCCAGGTCGGGGCTGCTCTGTGGCTACGGGTGGTGGGCGGGTTTCGGGGAATCGGGGTGGCTCGTGGCAACCAGTGCTTTCGAGGAGCTGTCGCAGACGGGTGAGCTGGGGTATGCGAGCTTGGAACTGCTGCGGCGGCTGGTGCATCAGGTGCGCCGCACCTACGGCTTCCCGCCACCCGAAGGGCACTCGGAGTGGAGCGACCCCGCCGCCTACGACCTGATCAATGCGATGCTTGCCCGCAAGGGAGAGGGACGGAAGTTCGTCACCAGCTGCTTGGTGCTAGCCGTTGACGACGCCTCGTTGGAGCGTCTGTTTCTCACGTCGGTGAGGAATTTCCTCATCGACGAGGCGAAGAAGACGCCGCGGGGCAAGCTACGACGCCGGATTGCCCGTCTGATGAGCGAGGACTCGGCTTACCGAAAGGTCGCGGGTCCGCCGCCGCGCTGGACGCTGGTCGAGCACGCCGACGGCGCCGTGTGGCAGGGAGGCTTCGACGACCTCATCGCACAGGCTGTGCGGATAACAGGAGTCGGCATAACCCGCTGGAACCACTCCGGCCCCACGCCCAAGCAGACAGTCCATGCCCTCAAGACCGTTCTCCTAGGCGTGCTGCGGTACGCGCGGGGTGCGGTACGGGAGGAAGAACTCGCCAGGGTTCTTGAGGCCCGATTCGAACTCCTGGCACCGGCACGTTTCACCACCCTGTACGCGGACGAGGGCGCAGTCTCCGAACTCTCCGACCAGCGTGCGGCCGCCATCACGGCCGTCCCCGTCGCGGCCGAGGGGGTGGCTGACGACATCTGGCAACGGCTGACCCTCAACGAGCGTCTGTTGCTTCCCCATCTCGAAGAGGACGCTCACCATGCGGCACAGCTGCTGGAGATCCGGTACCGTCACGCGGCTGCTGTCCTCTCGAACCTCAAGACGAAGCTTCGCGCAGCTTTGTCCTCGGACGTCGATCAATGGGCGGTGATGGCAGCTCTGCTGCGGCGGGGCGATGATGCCCAGTTCTGAGCGGTCCCGAGTTGCGTCGTCCAGATCCAGTGAAGAGAGAATGCGCTGATGGACCACAGCCACGGGGGAGACGGTATGAGTTCTGTCCACACCACTGCTTACCAGCGGCTGGTGGCTGTCGCAGCGGGACTGAAGGTGCCCGCCGCCGTCCGCCGGGTGGCCACCGAACCGCCCCAGGACCCGCGGCCTGGCCAGATCTGGCGCGCTGCGTGGAAAGACGTCATCCAGCCGCTGCTCGTCACCTCAACCGGCGACGACACACTGCGGGCCGTACCAGCTTCGTTCGAGCGGTACGCCGATGGCAACACCCTACTCCTCCCGGCTTCGGCATCGACGTTAGAGGAGCCGTTGGCGCTGTGGTGGGGTTTGGAAGCTACCGTTCCCTGGTGCGTGCTGGACCGCCAGGTCAGTGAGCTGTCGAACTGCCCAGCCTCCCTGACACGCCATTCGCTCGCCGGTGCCGTGGCGGGTGCCCCCCGGGGCGCTAGCACAGCCGAGTCGGCCGCAGCCAACGAGTACCGGGGGCTCCTGGCGGGCCGGGTCGCGGTCCTCTCGGCAGCACGCTGGGAGCCAGAGGGAACCGGAAGCCTGCCGCAGCTTCTCAAGGACAAGGCCATCACACCCGGAGATCTCGCGGCCGAGCTGGAGTTGCTGCCACCCCAAGCACTGGCCGTGTGGAGGGGGAAGCTGCCCCTCACCCCCGACCAGGCCGCCACCCTCGCCGATCGCCTGGGCCAGCGGGCTGAACAGTTGATCGCGGCCAACCCCGCCCTGCCGCACGAGGTCGTGCACGAGCTGAACCGTCCCTTGCGCCGCGCGCAGGTAAAGGCGCTCGCCGCGCGGTACAACGAGGCAGAGCACGACGCCCGGCTGCGTGCCGCGTACGGGATCTTCGCCCTTGCGGCACGCCAGGACGGACCAGCCAGGCCGAACTGGACAGCGCGCACCGACCGCTACTTCGAACTGTGTCTGGGCGAGTAGAAGGGGGTCTCGCGTGGTCAACCACGTTCTCGCCGCCGCAGCCCGGGCCCAAGCCGCGGCGATGGTCCGGGAACTCGAGGCCGTGCGTCCCGGCGCGGTGGAGCTCCTGACCCAAGGCGCTCTCGCAGAGCTGAGAACCTGGGATGAGCTGACCGTCGTGGACGTCGAGGAGAACCGGGCAGAACAAGGGTGCAGCGTCGCCGGAGCGTATGACCCCGGGCCGCCACCGCGCCTGTCGGTCGCTGCCACGGCGAGCCTCGCCCGGCGGGAGTTCACGGCCCTGCACGAGCTGGGCCACCATCTGCAGACAAACAGCTTCGCCCTCATGGAGGCCTTCAGTGGGGAACCCGATGGGGGTGTCCTCCTGGAGGACGCGGCGTGCGACGCCTTCGCCGCCGAGATCCTGCTGCCCGCCTCCCACGTCGACCGGCACCTGGACGCCACGGGACCCGACGCGTCGGCGATCACCCACCTGTGGCAGGCAAGCAACGCCTCCCGGATGGCAGTGTGCGTGCGAGCTGCCCAGCGCCTACCCGCGCCCGGGCACATCCTCCTCCTCGACCATGCGGGGCGCCTCGTCTTCGGCGCCTCCCACGGCCTTCCACCCCTGCCACGCGGCAGCCGCCAGAACGACATCCCCGTCGTCGACCGTGCCATGGCCCGCTCCGGCCGCGCCCGGGGGCGGACCCGGGTGCGCTACCGCGACGGCATCCTCGGACGTGAACTGCACACCGACATCGCGCCGATGGACGGCTACCTCGTCGCCGTCCTCGTCGCCGACTCCGCCCCCTGGCGCCCTTTCACCCCGCCCACCCCCGACACCGGCCCCCAGTCGCGCGAATACATCTGCTCGAATTGCGACGAGGAGTACCACTCCTTCGTACCGTCCTGCCCGCGCTGCCGCGTCCCCAGCTGCCCCGAGTGCGGCCGCTGCGCCTGCCCGCCCCGCGTCGCCGAACGCCAGTGCCCCGGCTGCTTCACCCTGCATCCACCCAGGATGTTCTCGCCGGGCAGCGACCACTGTCTGAACTGCGTCTGACGCCTCAGCAGTCGCTTCCGCACCGCACTCACGGCTACTCACGAGTTACGTCGTCTGTCCCAGGCGAAGCACCCCGCACCGGGGCGCTCACGGATACCGGGTGCCGGCCTCGGGACCGTCGGAACTCGGCCGGCAGGAGCAGAACAATGGCCCTTCAGATCACCGCAGTGCGCATGTCCCCCGGCGGCACCACGCACGAGCACATCACCATCCTGTGGTGGACCAACCAGACGTCCGGCAACACTCGAAGAAGTACCCGGGCGCAGCTCGTCGACTGGATCGAGAGCAAGTCCGGCACGGCCTACACCAGCGACGCAGCTGGGCGCCGCGCGGAAGTCTTCGTCGTGACCCCCGCCCAGGGCGAGAAGTACCTGCGGACCCGCGCCGACGGCGTGTGGACCAACAACCTCCTCGCCCTACCTCGGCGCTGACCCACCGCGACGCACGGCTGTCCAGCGCGCTGCTCTCGGCGGCATGCCAGACGCCCCGCCTTCCCCGGGAGACCTCGGGGCCGACCACGCAACTCATCTTTAGGAGGACTCATGTCCCAGGACAGCCACGGGCCCACACCCCTCACGATCGTCGTCAACGCCCGCCCGCACACTTGGGTGGCGAAGAAGATCACCTTCGAGCAGGTCGTCGACCTCGCCTATCCCGGCCAGGCACCGACCGGCCAGGACACCTACACCGTCCGCTACAGCCGCGGCCAGGACGGACACGGAGCGGGCAGCCTCACGGCCGGCCACAGCGCCACGGTGAAGAAGGGGATGGTCTTCGATGTCTACCGCACTTCTCGCTCGTGACGCCGACCTGGCCCGCCTTCTCGACGACGGCTACGACGTCGTCATCCACGCCGGCCACCTCATCATCCGGCACATCCCGTACGTCACCGAGAACCGCACTGTCGAGCACGGCTTCCTCACCTACCCCGTGACCGTCAGCGGAGACCGCCTGGAGTCCGGTACCGACCACCGCATCTGGTTCAGCGGCTCCGTCCCGTGCGATGAGCACGGCTGGCCGCTGGCGCTGGCGACCGCGGAACACCGGGAAATCTCCAACGGCATGCGGGCGGACTTCATGCTCTCCAGCAAGCCCGGGCCCGACGGCTACCCGGACGAGTACACGAAGATCACCGCGTACGCCCGGATCATCGCCGACCAGGCCCGCGCACTCGACTCCTCAGCGAGCCCCACCCCGGGCGCGGCCTGGCAGGAGATCGACGACGACAGTCCCTTCGTCTACCGGGACACCGCCACATCTCGCGCCGGCATCGCGGCCGTCAACCGCCGCTTCCGTGGCCATCGCGTCGTGATCGTCGGCCTCGGAGGCACCGGCAGCTACATCCTCGACCAAGTAGCCAAGACCGAGGTCGAGTCGATCCTCCTCGTCGACGGCGACACCTTCGACAACCACAACGCGTTCCGGGCTCCAGGCGCCCCGACCCTCGACATCCTGCGCGGCCGCCCGGCCAAGGCCGTCTACCTCGCCTCGATCTACTCGAACATGCACCGGGGCGTGACGGCGTGCGAGCAGTACCTCGACGAGGAGAACCTCGACCTGCTCACCGGAGCAACGTTCGTTTTCCTCGCCTCCGACGACGCCACCGGCAAACCGGCGATCATCGACTGGCTGGAAGCGCACAAGGTGCCGTTCATCGACGTCGGCATGGGCGTCGATGAGGTCGACGGCCGCCTCAGCGGACTGCTGCGTGTCACCACGAGTCTTCCCACCCGTCGTGTCCCAGCCCGCCGCCGCATCCCGCAGCCGGCTCTCGAACGCGATGCCTACGGGCGGAACATTCAGACCGCGGACCTGAACGCGCTGAACGCCGTCCTGGCCGTCATCCGTTGGAAGCGCTTCATCGGCATCTACGCCGACGCCACCGATGAGGGACACAGCACCTACTCGCTGATCACCAACGAGATCGCCAACGAGGACCTCCCGTGACCGCCCAGGACACCCTGCGTCCGGTCTTCACCGAGACGTTCCCTCCGGCGATGGATCCAGGGAAGCTGTACATCTCGATCCCCTACCGCACCTGCGGTCACCTGTGCTGTTGCGGCTGCGGACACGAAGTCATCACACCGCTCTCCCCCGCGCAGTGGAAGCTCACTTTTGATGGCGAGAACGTATCCCTGGCCCCGTCGATCGGCAACTGGTCGCTCCGCTGCCAGTCGCACTACTGGATCCATGACGGTCGCGTCCGCTGGAGCCACCGGTACTCGGCGGCGGAGATCGATCAGAACCGGGCCCGCGATCGTCGCCTGCTCGACCCGAGCACCCCGGTCCCCGCACCAGAACCAACTTCCAGGCTCCGCCGCTGGCTGCGGCTCCGACGCCTGTGGACGCCCGGACGATCATCCTGACGAACCCCATCACCCTGTATGACCACACCAATGCACAGCCCGCCGCGGGCGTGCCGGCCTGGACGAAGGTGATCAACTTCGTTTCAGATCAGATGAGTTAAATGACACGTTCCGGTGTCCGCTTGACTACAGGCGGGAAGGACACAGGACAGTGTCCACAACAGCCCCGAGTGTCGGGTTCCGACATGCCTGTAGGCGGCGAGCACCGGACCCACGCGTGTCCACAAGCGGGCACCGAATCGGTGAACACCGCAACCGAGGCTGGCGAACGACTGCGGAGCCGACACCAAAGAGGCCCGCTCTCGTCAGCTCTTTGACCACTCCCAGATCGTCGCGTTCACGTCGGTGCGACGCAGGCCCTTGAGACGAACCTCTGACACGGGCTCCACATCGAACTGCCGCAGCGGGTCGCTGATCATCAGCAGGGCCGGGTTGCCGCCGCTGCCCTCCTCAAGGTGCTCGGCCAGGATTAGGACGTAGTTTTCCCGCTGTTCCTGGGCGCGAAGGAACTCGGCTCTGGTCAGGGTGACCTCGTTCGGGCGGGGGCCGCCGTGCGCCTTGATCTCGTAGAAGCGGCCGGCGCTGTCAACTGCATCTGCCCCGACGCTGTGTTTGCCGCGTTGGTCGAGCTCTCGAGCGTCCTCGCCGAGGACCGACGCGAGGAGCTGCAGGACCAGCCTCTCCTTGGAGCGGTCCTGGTAGCCAAGCGGAGCGGACAGCTCGCGGGGCACGGCACCGCCTGTTCTGGGCGTCGACAGGCCAGCGACGCGGCTGGGCGTGGGGCGGTGCGTCCGAGCGGCCCGCACCCCACCGCCAGGTGAAGGCGTGGTTCGGGTGACGGTGGGCTTGCCGAGTCCTTCAGCGCTGACTAGCTGGCGCGGGGTCACCGAGACGGCCGCGGGATCGGGCCTTGGCGGCGTCTGTGCTGTCGGAGGCACCGTCGACAGCAGGTTGTCGGACGCGGGCCGGGGAGAGGGTACGGGCGCGGTGGGCTTCGTCTGGGGACGCCGGGCGCCCGTCGCGGGCTGCGGAGAAGGGACAGGCGGCGCGGAGGGTGTGGCCTCTGCTGCCTTCCGGTCGCGGTCGCGCAGCACTTCGTCCCGCCGCCGCCGCGCCTCGAAGTCCCGCTGCCCGGCGGAGGTGAGCGGCGCGGTAGGCACGGTGGCAGCCTCGTCCTCCTCCCAGAAGTCCCGCCAGCGGTGTGCGACCTGGGCACGCGCGCCGGAGAATTGGCAGGCCACGGCGGATCCGGCGCCCAGGCGGGTGCGCAGCTCCCCTGGGGCAGAAAGGAACAGTACGTTGGCCGTGCGATCGATGTGGGCGCCGACCGGGACCTCCAGCGGGTCCCAGCCCTCGCCTGGGTCGAGCCGGATGCGCAGTCCGGACAGGATGCGGACCTCCAGGCCGGCGAGCCAGGTCCACTCGGTGAACGCGGCGGCAGCTGCTGGTTCGTCCCGGACGAGTCGGTCCTGCAGGACGTGAACCGCGTGGCCGAAGCTCTCAGTGAGGTGCGGATCGGCTACCGCGCCGGCCGGATCGACGACCTCGGCGGAGGCAGCGTCCAGCCGTTGCACGCCGAGCAGCCCGAGCAGGCCGGTGAACTGCTCCAGTTCCCCACCGGGTTGCCAGATCGGGATGCGGTTGGCCAGCGCCCGTTCGACCGAGTGGTGTGAGACGACAGCGTAGACCGGCGGCCGCTTGACCCAGCCCGCGCTGGTCCAAAGCGGCAGCCAGCGCAGCTTCTGCCGCAGGCCTGGGGTCATGGCCGTGCCCGCGCTCCTTACGGCCTGGTTCAGCGACCGCAGTGCCTCAAGCATCACCCGCTCCTGCTCCTCGCCGAGTGGCCCTCCGTCGGTTGCGAGCTCCTTGAGTACGTCGACCAGGTCTCCGAGGCCGGGTTCCTTAATGCCCAGGGTCTGCCAGAGCGGGAGCAGTTCGCTCCCGGTCGGGACGAATGGGCGTAGGCCGTGCAGGATAGTCGCGCCCCGGAAGCAGGCGCCGGGGCTGCGCCAGCCCAGGTCGGTGAGGACGAGGTCCTTCCAACCTTGGAAGGCTGTCGTGATCTCCTGCTCAACCTGCGTGCGGGGAGTGTCCGCAGCGCGCTCGGTCAGCCGTCGGGCAAGTGCGCGGTAGACCAGGTAGACCTCGGCCCTGAGCTCCTCCCCCTCCGGCCCAGCGGGCAACGCACGCTTGCGCAATTGTTCTAGCCGGTCGATCAGCTGGGACACACTCGGATCACCGGACACCCCCAGGGCGGTGAGCACCTCCACCCGGTTGGAGAGCGCGCGCTGGAGCTCCGGGTGCAGGTAGTTCGGCTCGTCCTGTCCGTACAGCGCCACGGCATCCGGGGTACGCAGCTGAAGCTCCCCGGGGCGTCGCAGGGTGCCGCCTGCGTCCTCCAGCCAGGCTGCGGCCCGCAGTCGCCAGACCCAGAGCGCAGGGATCGGACCGCGTAGGGTCCAGCCGTGGTAGGCGTTGGCCGCTTGGACCACCGCGTGGTCGGGGCTGGTAAGCATGCCTGGGCGGCCCAGCGTCTGGAGCAGTGCGGCCGTGCGCCGCCGCCGTTCGGTGACGTCGCGCTCCGCGCTGATGTCCCTGACAACCCGGTCCAGGTCCCCCGAGATCCGATCGTCCAGGGTGTAGTCGGCTCGGAGCTCCCGCATCCTTCGCCCGCGGGCGTCGGTCGAGAGGATGACCTCGCGGAAGAGCCCTGAGCGCTTGTCCCGCGACTCGTACTTCTTAACAGCCGGCGGGTCAAGCCGAATCGGGGCGAGGCGGGGAGCGTCCGACACGCCCAGCAGGCGCAGGAACGCCGTCCGGCTGAGGCCCCCGCTTTGCGAGGCGGGGAGCAGTGTCTTGGCGTAGGAGCGGTGTGCCCAGAGCAGGCCGGTGGTCCTCCGCGCGGCGACCGCGAACCGGTCACCGTCGGTGCTCTCCAGGGGTTGGGACAAATAGAGCTGGTTCGGCGGGCCCTGGCAGGTCTTCTCCTCCCCGTCCGGGCCGTACTCGTACGCGTCGAGCTGGACGGTTCGCCCGATGTCTGGTCCCAGTTTGTCGCGCTCGGCCTTCGACAGCTCGCCGAGTGCCCGCTGGAGCAGGACGAGCTGCTCGGTTCCTGAGGCGCCCGTGGTCGGCAAACGGCCGCCGGCCGCTCCGAGTTGAGCAATGCGGCGAAGGATGGCGGCCGTGTCGTCACGCCGCACCAGGCAGTTGCGTTGGCGGAGCCAGGTGACCACCCGTCGGGCCGCGTCGTCGTCGGCCCAGTAGGCGGGATGCAGGTCGCAGAGGATGCCCACGGGGTCCAACGGTCCGGTGCCCTCACTGTGGGCGATGGCGTACTCGGCACTCGACGGGGCCAGCCGTCGACCGTCGGCCGTGGCGAGGCAGGACCGATGGATCACCAGGTAGTCCAGGCCTGCGGCGAGGGCTACGGCTGTGAGGCGGACAGTCCGGTCGATGGCGTACGCGGGCAGTTGGAGCAGCCCAAGTGCATCCCTGACCTCGACCTCGTCCGTGAGTCTCGCGCTGCCGTCGTCCCGCCAGTCGGCCAGCACCAAGCGCCAGCGCCCGGCTCGGTCGCGGGCAACGTGGGGAAAGGTGTGCTCCAGCCCCGCCAGAAGGGCGGTGTCCCGCTCCGAGATCACCTCGGAGAGCTCCTCTGCCTCGACAGCCAGGTCGGCGAGCGGGACAGCCACTCCGACCGAGACCCGCAGGGTGAGCGCGGTGGCCACCTGATCCCGCGCCCGCTCCAGGAAGGCGGCCCGGAGATGGCCCGGGAGCCCGGCGCGGTCCGGGGATACCAGCTCGGGCAGCGGCAGCAGATGCCACGCTGACGGATCCACCCGCGCGAGGACGTCGAGCACCGCTGCCTGCCAGAGGTCGGCGACAACCGGAACCAGCGCCGTGTTCAACGAGCTTGCGGCGAAGCCCTCGCGGCTGACGACCGGGTCGAAGTGAGAGTGCACCCGGGCGGCGGCGGCGAGCGGTGCGACTGGCAAGCCAGCATGGACGCTCCCGGTCGCCGCCTCGTACAGCGGCAGCGCCACGGCCACCGGAACAGTCGGGCCGAGCTTCTTGTGCAGGCGATGCCATCCGGCCTCGGTGGGGACCCAGGTGTCGTAGACGCGCCAGGACTTGCCATCAGAGGTGCGGGCCTCCCTGACCCGGACGTCGCAGTCAGCCTTACCCATCGGAAGGCGCAGCGTCGCAGCGTCGCGCCAGCTGAGCCGCAGCACCCTGGGGGCGGTCGAACCGGCGGATCCGTCGGCCAGCACCATTACCTGCTCAACGTGGCGCAGGAACAGGAGGGAACTGTCTTGCCAGCTCTCGAACCAGTCGAAGAGGGCTTCTGCCGACAGGACACCGGGCTTAAGGGCGTCCGCCAGTAGGTCATCGGATGCGGGGGCTTCGAGGCCGGGTATCCCAGCGGTAGAGGGTCCAAGCCCGTCTGATTAGGCAGCGGAC